>DATMEE010000270.1:0-5960 GCA_035557035.1 Phycisphaerae bacterium | reverse complement strand
GGCGGCGGCGGTCTTGCTCTTTCTGGTTGCCGGCGTTTTGAGTCCTTCAGCAATTTCGCTCATCGTGCGGTGGGTGGCGATGCTGCGATCTTCCTCCGCTTTCGGTGCCTTCGTCGTGGCGGCTTCGTCACGCTCCTTGACCAGCAGCCAGCTTCGCCCATCACGGTTCCGTGCTCCGCCCATGCGCACGAGCATCCAGCGCCCCTTGAGGCGCTCGCCGTTCAAGCGGAACTTCATTTTTCCGGCGCGATAGGCCGCTTCGGGATCTTCCTCGGGCTCCCACGTGCCGCGATCCCACAGCATGACCGTGCCGCCGCCATACTGCCCTTTCGGAATTGTGCCTTCGAAAGAGCCGTAGTCGACGGGATGATCTTCGACGTGCATGGCCAACCGCTTGTCCGCGGGGTTCAGGCTCGGCCCCTTTGGCACGGCCCAGCTCTTGAGCACGCCGCCCCATTCGAGGCGAAAGTCGTAGTGCAGGTGGCTGGCTGCGTGCTTCTGCACGACAAAGCGGAGCGACTTCGATTTTATTTCGACGCGGCCGCGCGGTTCAGTGGTCTTGGCGAAGTTGCGTTTCTGTTGGTATTTGATGAGTGACATTCAGCAAGCGCCTGGGGCAACAAAGGCCGGTCGCCGGCATCGGTTGGGCCGTGCCGCATCTGTTCGCGGTTACTATAGTTTCGCCACCGCGAATGAATCCAGGCTGAACGGGGGTTTCCGCACGCTAATTCAGAAAAAGAAATGCCAACGGATTTAGTGTACTCGCGTCGCGAAACGCTCCGCCGCCCCTTCCGGGGCGGACTTTAACCTTTGGCTTCGGGATCCACGGGTTCCGCTTCGCTTCATCCGTGACTACATGCTGCCGCCCCGCTGGGGCCAGGGGCGCCGCGGACGATTCGCACGACCTCGGCACTAATTCAACAGGGCATCGACGACGAGTTGCACGTCGGCGCCATCGACGAAGCCGTCGTTATTCGCATCGCTGCGAAGAACGTGACAAGCGTCCGTGTCGATGCCCAAGGCGACTGCAACAAAGGGATCGACGTCGTTCAGTGTCAGCGCACCGTCGCAATCGGCATCGCCGGCCAGTAGCGCGAATGAGAACTCTGCGTCGCCGCCGGGCTGGCCGTCGCCGGAGGGAAACAGCGCGGGATCGTACCATTGCGAATTGCCGATCTCGCCATCGAGGGCCAGGCTGTTCGCGATGACGGCTTCATCATGAACGATCAACTCAAATTCGTCGTTCGGAAGCTGGTCGAAGACGATCGTGGCCTGCTGGAGGGCCGCCGAATAGGTCACGCTCGCCGGCACGTGGGCACCGGTCAGCGTCCCGGTCAATGCCATGTCGGATGCATCGAGCGAGCCGACGTTTTCGCTGAACGTGATCACCGCCCGCGTTTCGCCCGGTGACTGGCCGAACGCATCGATGTCGGCGGAGAGGATGACGGGCGGTCCGGCCACGGGGCCAGCCAGCTGTGTCCGAGCGGCCCAGAGAATCCAGTTACGCGTGCTGAAGCCAGAGTCTTCGTCGAACTCGACATTCGTCGGAACGGCGTTGATCGGAATCACGTAATACTCGTCCCAGTTATCGTTCCAGATTTTCTTGACGGACGGGGCGCCGGCGGTGACGCGGATGTCGATCGGCATCTTGAAAAGACCGAAGCCCAGCGAATCCTGTGTTTGACTGACCAGCAGCTTCAAATACGTCTGACCGTTGAGGGTGAACGTCGAAGAGCGCCATTCGTAGCGCGGGCTGCCGAAGCTCATGACCCATTGATCGGTGAACCAAGTGAGATCGTGGCCGAAGCTCGCGGACATCGACGCGGCGAAGTCGGCCGTCGTAGCGAATCCATTTGCGTAGGCGGCGCGATAATCGAGCATGGCCTGAAAGAATTCCGCGTCCCCCATGACGTGACGCAGCATGTGTGTGACCCAGGCGCCCTTATTGTAAATATCGTTGGTGCTAAAAATGGCTCCGACCGAATTGATGCTGCTTCGATAGACTTTGCCGTCCGGATTGGCGGGCCGCCGCTGGTTCATTCTGCTCCAATAAGAGGAGATTCCGCCGTCGGGCTTGAACTCGCGATAGATGGCTTCCGCATGGCTGGTGAGACCCTCATTCAGCCAGATGTCGTGCCAGGTGGCGCAGGTGACCAGATCGCCCCACCAGTGGTGGGCCAGCTCGTGGGCCATGATGTCGCTAAAATTCGAAACCTGCGACATGCTGCTGATGGTCTGATGCTCCATGTTGGCGCCGAGACCGCCGTCGCCGCCGGTCTCCGCAACGCCGTATTTTTCATTGAGAAATGGATAGGGCCCGTAATGAGCGCCGAACGTCTCCAGCATCACCAGCAGCTCGTCGCAGCCGGCCTTGTGCGAAGGCGTGGGTTCAACCAGTCCCGCGTCCCAGTGATCGGGATATAAATAGCACAGCACGGGCATTGACTGCGGGCCGTTCCCGACGTCGTAGTCATATTCGAGTTCGTACACCTGATAATCGGTGATGGCCAGCGATGCGAGGTACGTCACCATCGGGTTGATTTCGTGCCAGCGGAATTTCGTGCGGCTGGCCGGGAGCGCGTCGGCCCCTTCGAGCATGCCGTTCGACGCGACGACCATCGGATCGGGCACGGTGCATTGCATCTGCATGGTGGCCTTGTCGTTCAGTCGGTCCTTGCACGGCCACCAAAGGCGGGCGTAGTACGGCTCGGACAGCGTTCCCACGGCGACCGAGCCGTTCCGCGTCCACCATTCGAATGCGCCAAAGCCGGCCGAGTCAGGATAGCCCGCGTAATCCACGGCCACGTGGAAAATTTCGTCCATGTTGTATGCGCGATCGAGCGTGATGGTGATCGCGTCTCCGGCGTGAATCCAGCTTTCGACGTCGCCGGTCACGCCGTTGACCGTCATGGAGGCGCCGAGGTCGACGGTGAACGTCGTGAGGCCGTCAACGGCTGCGCGAACGCTGAGGTTGGAAATGCCTTGCACGCGCACGGCGACCGGTTCCAAGTCCACGTATTCGGGAATGATTTCGATGTCGAGGAGATAGTGCTGTACGTCGGTGTCGCCTTCAGCCTCGCGAGGCTGGCCGTCGCCGCCCCGCGGATCGGCCTGATCCGAGTCCCCGGGTTCGGGACACTCGCCGTTGAGTTGGGCATGGAAACGGTGCGCATGGCCGCAGGGCCACGATTCCTTGCCCTCGTCGTGGATCGCTG
Organism: Phycisphaerae bacterium; assembly: GCA_035557035.1. Lineage (GTDB taxonomy): Bacteria > Planctomycetota > Phycisphaerae > UBA1845 > UTPLA1 > JADJRI01. The sequence goes on along the minus strand of DATMEE010000270.1, from coordinate 2,745 downwards.
CGTCATCCGTAATTAACGAAGGTTCCGCATCGGTAGCGGCGGCTATCGGGTGTGAAATATAATTTGCGGTCTGCGGCGCAATAGCCGCAAGCCACGCCCCAAGTGCGAGCAATTTGAGCATTCGTTGGTTCCCAATCCATCCTGAAGCGAGGGTGTGCGGATCCCCCCCTTTGAAGGCAACCCATTATAACACGATCGTCAGGACAAATACGGTCCGCTTTCAAGATTTTGGATCAGAAAAGTGCCGAGCCTGTGCATATTCTCTCGGTGACTCGCAACCCTCGCTGAAGCTGTGAATAGCGAGTCCACGAAGGAGATGTATTATGGACGTTGATTTCTTGCTGTCCCCGATCGTGGCGGCCTTGGAGGCGCTGGGAGCGTTTATTGACTTTGTAATTGAGAGGTTCGTGGAGACCTTTGGCGGGAACCCGTGAACGGGTTTCCCCACGGGTGACGGCGGTTTCCCTCGATGATAATCTCCCGTGCTTCGGATCGGGGAGATCGATCGAGAGGGACGCTGGACAATGCCTTCATCGTTGGAATCACCCGACAGGTCCACCACACCATTCGGCAAGTCACTGCGTTGCTTAGTGATTCTCTTGTGCGGCCTATCGCTCTGGGCAACCGGCTGCGCATCGAGGAAAAAAGTCGCGGCGAAAGGGAGTGCGAATGGAAACGCGGCGATTTACGCCCCGCCCGCGTCTGCCAATCCGGACAAGGTCGACCACAAGGTATGGCTGGCGGCCAATTACACCAAGCAAGAGCATCGGGTTCCTATGCGCGACGGCGTTCATCTGCTGACGCAGGTGTTCACCCCGCGCAACACCACCGAGCCGTATCCGATGCTCATGATCCGCACGCCGTATAGTTGCAATCCTTACGGCGAGACTGATTTTCCGGACAAGCTCGGCCCGCAGCAGAATTACGACCGCGAGCGATACATTTTCGTCCGGCAGGACGTTCGCGGGTGCTTCATGTCCGAGGGGACTTTTGTGGACATGCGGCCGCACCTGGCCAGCAAGGCCTCGCAGCAAGAGGTCGACGAGAGCACGGATACCTACGACACGATTGAATGGCTTGTGAAGAACGTGCCGAACAACAATGGCCGTGTCGGGCTTTGGGGAATTTCCTATCCCGGATTTTACGCCGCGGCGGGGATGATCGACGCGCATCCGGCGCTGAAGGCGGTCAGCCCGCAGGCGCCTTGTGGCGACTGGTATTTCGACGATTTTCATCATCATGGGGCGTTTTTTCTGCCGCATGCGTTTGGGTTCATGTCATCGTTCTGTCAGCCCCGCGATGGGCTGACGACCGAGTGGAACGAGGGCGTCGACTATGAGACGCCGGACGGGTATCAGTTTTTCATGGACATGGGGCCGCTAAAGAATGCGAACGAGCAGTATTTTCATGATGAGTTGGCCTGCTGGAACGACATCGTTGAGCATCCAGATTACGACGAATACTGGCAGTCGCGAAACATCGTGCCGCATTTGAACGTGGTCGCGCCAGCGGTTTTGACCGTGGGCGGCTGGTACGACGCTGAGGATTTGTATGGTCCTCTGAAGATTTATCGCAGCGTCGAGGAGAAAAATCCGGGCGTGTTTAACGCGCTCGTGATGGGGCCGTGGTCGCACGGCGGGTGGTCGCGGACCGAGGGCGACCAGCTTGGGAACATTCACTTCGACGCGAAGACCTCGCATTTCTATCTGCACAATATCGAGATGCCGTTCTTTCGGCAGCACCTGAAGCAACAGGGAACGGCCAATCTGCCCGAGGCGTTTGTCTTTGAGACCGGTGAAAACCGCTGGCGGCGCTACGATGCCTGGCCTCCCGCGGGCGTCACGCAGAAGGCGCTTTATCTGCAAGCTGGCGGAAAACTTGACTGGGCTGCGCTGGACGACGCCGAGGAGGCATTTGACGAGTATGTCAGCGATCCCGCTAAACCCGTGCCATTCATCGAGGAAATCACGACGAAGATGACGAAGTCCTACATGACCGACGACCAGCGCTTCGCGGGCCGGCGTCCGGACGTGCTGGCGTATCAGACTGAAGTCATAGACGAAAACGTGACGCTGGCGGGGCCAGCCGTCGCCGATTTCTGGGTCTCAACCTCCGGCACCGATTCGGACTGGATCGTGAAGCTGATCGACGTTTTTCCGGCGGACGAGGAGGACACGGACGTCGCCACCCGCACGCGGCCGATGGGCGGCTACCAGATGCTGGTCCGCGGCGAGGTGCTTCGCGGCCGATACCGCAACAGCTACGAAAAGCCGGAGGCATTCACGCCCGGCGAACCGGCGCACATCGAGGTGGAATTGCTCGACGTGCTGCACACCTTCAAGGCCGGTCACCGCATCATGGTGCAGGTGCAGAGCACCTGGTTCCCGATGGTGGACCGCAACCCGCAGACGTTCGTGCCGAATATTTTTCTGGCGGAAGAAGGCGATTTCGTGAAGGCGACGCAGCGGGTGTATCGATCGGGAGATAACGCGAGTTCTCTGCGAGTGGGAGTGCTGAATGATCCGTAGGGCCGGGGATTGGAAATCATACAGGTCTGACGAGAATTTCTGCAGATGTGTGATTTGGTTCCCGGCAAGCTGCGATTGGTATACCATACTAGGTTATGAGTACTGTTGAACTGCGTCGCAAAATCAAGAAAGCAATCGATCGTCTTTCACCAAAGCGCCTGGAATCACTGGCGGATTACGTTGAGTTTCTCAATCGTCCGCCAATGACCGAGCGTCT
>DATMEE010000269.1:0-8519 GCA_035557035.1 Phycisphaerae bacterium | reverse complement strand
AGGATATTACGCCTCGCAACGAGCGCGGCGACATCACTGGCGTCCTCGCGGGCAAATACGTCGCCCGGCACACGACGCTCAACCTCGAAGGGCAACCGATTGCTTATTGGCCTTACTCGGCAGGCAGTTTCGAGGCCGATCGACAGGCTTTTCGCCGCGCCACTTTCGGCTACGACAGCGACTTCGGCGGGCGCTTTGAAACCGAGTGGCATCTGTTCAACCTGCTCGGCGTGCAGCCGCCGGAGGGTTTCGACGCAAACCTGCGGCTCGACTACTTCACGCGGCGCGGGCCGGCCGTGGGCATCGACGTCGACTACGAGCGCGAAGACTATTACGGACTCTTCCGCGGCTACTTCCTCCACGACGACGGCACGGACGATTTGGGTCCGACGCGCGGCGGTCCGCCGGATCACGAGCAGCGAGGCCGCGCCCTGGTTCGACATCGTCACCTGCTGCCGAAGGGCTGGGAGCTGACGCTCGAAGCGTCTTACCTCAGCGACGATCAGTTTCTCGAATCGTTCGAGCGGCAGGAATTCGAGAATGCCAAGGACCAGGAGACGCTCCTTCGCCTGCTGAAGCGCCAGGACAACTGGCAATACTCGGCCATCGCCAACTGGCGGGTCAACGAGTTCGACACGCAGACCGAGCGGCTCCCGGACAACCGCTTCACGCTCATCGGCGAGCCGGTCGGCGACTACATGACGCTCTACAGCGACAACCGCGCCGGCGTGGTGCGCTATCGCCGCGACGAGCGCGAGATCTTCAACACCCAGGACCGCTTCGATAATCTCGGCAAGACCGGTTCCGTTCTTCGCGGCGACACCCGGCAGGAAGCGCAGTTTCCATTGCCCGAACTGGGACCCCTGAAGCTCACGCCGTTTATCTCGGCGCGCGGCACGGCCTGGGACGATCAGCCCCGCTCGCAGGGTCACGGCGGAACTACGCGCGGGATCGCGGATTACGGCGTTCACGCCAACATGATCGCCAGCCGGGTGTATGAGGACGTGAACTCCGAGTTGTTCGATCTGCACAAGATCAAGCACGTCATCAAGTCCGACATGACCGCGTTCAACGGCCACAGCAACAAGGACCCGATGGAGCTGACGCCGTTCGACTCGGGCGTGGAGGACGTGGCCGACTTCGGCGGCGTGGTGACGGGACTGCGTCAGCGATGGCAAACCAAGCGCGGCGGGCCGGGCCGATGGCGCACGGTCGATTGGATCACTTTCGACCTCGAAGCCGGCTTCTTTCGCAACGCCGAAAGCGACGAGAACACTCACGGCGACTACATTCTCGCCCGGCCGGAAGACAGCATTTCGTCAAACTTCATTGCGGCGAATTTTCAGTACCGCCTCAGCGACACGACGATGCTGGTTTACGACGGCGTGTATGACGCGAATCGCGACAATGTCGGCACCAGCGCTGTATCGCTTGCCATCGAGCGTGAACCACGACTTTCCTATTTCGTCGGCTGGCGCTACATCCATGACACCGACAGCAATCTCGCCGCCGGCGGCTTCAACTACAAGCTCAGCGAGAAGCACACCCTCGCGTTCCGCGAGACCTACGACATTGATGAGGGCCGGAACCACTCGACCGAGATCGTCTATATCCGCAAGTGGCCGCGCTTCTACACGGCCGTTGCCTTCGACGTCGATCGCACGCTGGAGGACACGGGCATCAACTTCAGCATCTGGCCGGAAGGCGCCGCGCAATTCGGCCTCGGCTCCAAGCGTTATACTGGGCTCACGGACTCGGTGGGCCTGAATCTCCGCTAGAACGGGTTAGCCGCTATCGCCTGTAACTATTGGATTCTTATTGCCTTAAGTTCGATCACGCCCGCCAGTCTTTAAATATCCCAACCGCCCGAAATAAATTAACCGTTAGCATCTTGAATTTGGCGAAGCGAAACGGCACGATGGCCAGTTGTGCCTGATCCTCCCCTCAGTGGGGCGGACGGGGGCGAGTGAAATGGAACAGGAGGACTTAGGAATGAAATCTGCAATCACCACGGCCATCGCACTGCTCGCATCACTTGCGGTCACCGCGACGGCACCGGCGGATATTCACAATTTCAATTTTGCCTTGGATGGACTTCAGGAAGTCCCACCCGTCGCCACGCCCGCCTCCGGTTCCTGCGCCGTCGTGCTGGACGACGTGACGTTTGCAGTCACCGTGCATTGCGAGTATCAGGACCTGCTCAGCCCGGCGAACAACGCGCACATACATGGGTTGTCCCAGCCCGGAGTGAGTTCACCGCCAATCCTTCAGATGACTTTTACACCGGCGACCACCGGAGTGGCGGACGGCGCCGGCAATCTGACCGCCGTCCAGGCGCAGGGAATGATCGACGGCCTCACTTATGTGAACATCCATTCAACTGGTTTTCCCGGCGGCGAGATTCGCGGCCAGGTCGTACCGGAACCGGCTTCGCTGGCATTGCTTTCGCTCGCCGCCTTCGCGGTTCTGGCTCGCAAGCGCCGCTAAGCTGCGTTTGAAATAATCATTCGCTCAAAAGAGGCCGCTCCCAAGCGGCCTTTTTTTTGTGCCTTGACCGATTGCGGCATGCATGGTTCGCCGGGTCTGAAGCGAATCCACACCTACAACCGGTAGGCTGCAATGGATTGTCGCGCTTGCCTACATCTGTAATGGGAATCAGTGCTTCGTTTCCCCGCCCTTGCCTTAGAAAATTTACAACCGGAGGACCCGTCATGAAGCCGCGGCACAGCTCAGTTTGCGCACTCGTCGCCATCGCCTGGAGTGTCCAACCCCTTGTCGCCCAGGTCGCGAATCTGCGAATCACCGAGGTTAACGTCACCGGGAACGCCGCCGAAGTCACGAACACAGGGGCCGCGTTCAACGACATCCCCACGCGTTTTTTCTGCCACCGGCTCATCTACACCGCAACCATCCCGTCGAACACCGCATGGGCCGCGGGCCAGGCGCGCACCATCGGCATCGCAGGTCTGAATAGTCCGCCCAACCCCCCGAACGATAGCGATCTGTGGCTCTATCTGAACGCCAACAACTTCGGTATTCGCGCTAACATGATCCACGGCCTCAAGTGGGGGCCGATGACCAACGTCGGCCGCATGAACGTCGCCGATGATCCGCCGCCGCTCTGGCCGAGCACCACGGTCTTCTGTCCCGCCCCGCCATCCGGAATGACGCTGTCCTGGGACATGTTCGGCTTCTCGCCGCGAGATTGGTATGTGGATGAGACGCCCTCCATGGGATCGTCCGACCCGCCCACGACTCCCAGCATCGATTCGCTGCTCGTCAGCCCTGGCGGCACCGACAATTTCGAAACCATGCTCCTGGGCGACACGATCGATGCCATGAACGGTTACGTCTTTGTGAATACGAGCACCACTCCCGGCATTTATACGGTTCGCTGCGTCAGCGACGTTCGGGGTGTCAATACGCCGCCACCGGGCCTCGGCTCCACGCAATGGCTGCGCATTCGCGACCAGGATGCAGGCGCCGTGCAGAATCGGTTTTACACCGTGCCGATCGGCACGGGTGGAGATTTGGATTATTCCTGGATTTTTTACGTGAATCTGGAGGAAACTCCGCCAACGCCCGCCGCCGCGAACCGGCCGAAGCTGGTGGTCCAGCACCTCGACGGTACTTTTCAAAATGCCTGGGGCATCGAGTTCGCCAGCACCGGGGCCAGCCTGATCGTTCTCCCCATCGGCGGAACGCCCGCCTCGATGGCTCTCTACCCGCTCTCCGGCGCGACCGCGCTCGGACAGTGGGTCAAGATCGACCTGAGCGTCGACTTCACCGCCAATACCGTCTCGGCTGCATTCAATGACGGAACGCCGGTTTCCCTTCCGATCAGTCTCAGTCCCACCGGCGACAAGAGCCAGTTCCGCTTCTGCTATCGCGGCGAAGGCGCCGACAACATCAACACCATGCTCCTCGATCACGTCACCCTGGATGTCGCCCTCCCGCCGCCTCCTCCGCTGCCCGATCCCGTTTCGCCCAGCGATTTTCTCATCCGGCTCGACCCCGTGGTTGACACAGGTCTGTCATCTCCCGTGGCGCTTGCCGAGCCGCCCGATGCGTCGGGTCGCCTCTTCGTCGTCGATCAGCCCGGCTTTATCCGCATCATCGACGCAAATGGAACTTTGCTTCCGACACCCTTCCTCGACCTGTCCGCCCTGATCCCGCCTCCGAATGCCTTTTTTGACGAGCGCGGTGTCCTCGGCATGGCATTTCACCCGGATTACGCCACAAACGGCCGTTTCTTCGTGCGCTACAGCCGCCCCCGCGCCGGCGATCCCGAGGAATCCTGCAATGACCCGGAGGGCTTCGTCGTCGGCTGCCACGAAGAGCTGCTCTCTGAATTCAACATTCTCAATGCCGACCAGGCCGACCCCGCTTCCGAGCGAATCCTCTTCCGCGTCGACAAGCCGGAGTTCAATCACAATTCCGGCACGGTCGAGTTCGGACCCGACGGACTCCTGTACTTCACCCTCGGCGACGGCGGCGGCGCCAACGACGGCCTCGACAACCCCGAGTTGCCGCATGGTCCGACCGGCAATGGCCAGAACATCGAAGTCCCGCTCGGCAAAATGATTCGCATCGACGTCGACTCGCCAAACGATCCCGGCTTGGAATACGCCATTCCGCCGACCAATCCATTCGTCGGGGTCGCCGGCCTTGACGAGATTTACGCCTACGGCTTCCGCAATCCGTTCAAGTTCTCCTTCGACGACGGCGTCGGTGGAAATGACCGTCTGATCGTGGCCGACGTGGGGCAGAACCGCTTCGAGGAAATCGACTTCGTCGAACTTGGCGGCAACTACGGATGGGTCATCAAGGAAGGCAACCAGTGCTTTGATCCCTTCAACGCTCAGGTTCCTCTACCGAGCTGCGCGTCGACCGGCGCGCAGGGCGAGCCGCTGCTCGATCCGGTCGCCTCCTACGACCATAACAACGGCGACGGCATCTCCATCATCGGCGGCTTCCTCTACCGCGGGTCGTTGTTCCCGGGACTGGCCGGACAATACGTCTTCGGCGATTTCAGCACGGACTTCAATACACCGCTGCCCCAGCTTTATTTTCTGGACGCCGACGGTGATGCCTCCGTGATATTCGAGTTCCAAAACGGTCCGACTAATGAGCCGTATGGATTCTTCCTCAAGGGCTTCGGCGAGGACGCGGATGGCGAGATTTACGTCATTGGTTCGACTCAGCTTGGCCCAATGGGCACTGGCGGACTCGTGTTCCACCTCGTTCCTGCAAAGGGTGATTTGACCGGCGACGGGCATATCGATGAACTCGATATTCCGGACTTCGTGGCGGTTCTGCTCGGCGACCAGACCGCGCCACACCTGATCGACCGCGCCGATATTGACGACATGGGAACGGCCGATGGGGCGGACCTACCGCTCTTTGTCGATTTAGTCCTCCCGTAAAGGGCGATATGAGGACATGGGCAAGCGCGCGGGGGGCTTGCCCGTGCCTGTTGCCCTGCTGCCCAACGTCGCGCCCTCTTATAGAGGTGGCGGCTTGGTGAATTTCGCCGCGCCATCGGTTATACTGGTTCTTCTCGACCTGCGTTGAACGTGTTCTAGGCGGCTTGGGGAAGCTGATCTTGGGAGAGGGAACCAGAATGACCATCGTCACTTCACGGATGTGGCGCCGCTTCGCGGCCGCCAGCGCCGTGTTTTTGTTTTGCGCAAGCGTCTCATCGGCACAGCAATTCGTTGAGGACACCGCCACGCGGTTCCCGCCGAGTCCAAACAGCTATACCAACCAGCTCACCATCGGCGACATCGACAACGACGGCGATCTCGACATCATCTTCGCCAACGGCGGCGGATTCGGGACCGCGGGCACGCCGGAACCTCAGCGGGTCTATATCAACGACGGCAATGGCGTCTTCACCGATCAATCCGCCACGCGGCTCAACTTCAGCGGACTCTGTCGCGGCGCCGAGCTGGGCGACATCGATAATGACGGGGACCTCGACCTGGTCTTCGCACAGGATTTCAACCGCCGACCCGGGCTTTTCCTCAACAACGGCTCCGGCTTTTTCACCAACGTCACGTCCCAGCGCCTGCCCGCCATCAATCTCAGCAGCTCGCGCGGCCAGTTCGGCGACATCGACAACGACGGCGATCTCGATCTGTATTTTGTCAACGGCGGCCCGACCAACCGATTCGGTTGCGGGCAATACCGGGTTTACGTCAACAACGGCCTGGGGTTCTTCGCTGACGAGACAGCGACGCGGCACCCCATCGGCACTGTCTGCGAACCGATGGATTGCATTTTTGGCGACATCGACGGAGATTTCGACCTCGATGTCTGCACCGCCGCCCGCAGCGGCCCCAGCCGGATCTATCGCAACAACGGCGCCGGGAACTTTACGACCTTTTCGGATATCGCGGGAGACAGCAGCACCTATTCCTATGACTTCGGCGACATGGACGGCGATGGCGATCTCGACTTGCTGGGCGCCAATGCCGGATCCGGCAATACCGAGCTCCTCCTCGCCAACGACGGCGCCGGCGCCTACACCAACGCCAGCAGCCAGCTCCAGAGCAACCCCGGCATCGACGACAACGACAGCAAATTCTTCGACTACGACGACGACGGCGACATGGACATCATCATCGCCGCGCTCGGCAGCGGGCCCGAACGCATTCTCACGCGCGGCCCCAGCGGAAGCTACACGCTCGCCGCCGGCGCGATCACTGCCATCCCCGGCGGCGATTCTTCGCTCGATATCAAAGTGGCCGACCTCGATAACGACGGGGCACTTGACGTCGTTACCGGCCAGGGCGAATCCAATATGCCGTTCGTGAATCGCATCTACATGAACCAGGGTCCATCAGATACGCACCCGCCGCGCGTTATCAGCATGGAGCAGCTTCCCGATACCGACGACCTCGTCGGTCCCTACGTCGTCCGCGCCGCCGTGCTGGACGACATGACCTCCGATCGCAATTTCTTTAACAAGGGCGTCTTCCTGAACTTTGCGGTGAACGACGGCCTCTTCGATCGCGTCGCGATGCGCCACAGCGGCGGCCAGATTTATCGCGGGATCATTCCAAGTCAGCCGTGCGGCGGAACAATCTCTTACTTCGTTTCGGCCAGCGATTGGGCCGACAACGTCGGCGAAGGCGCGACGAAGACGTTTCAACTTCCGCAATCCGGTCCGCTGCGTTTCGTCTTCAACGGCGGCGACGCTGCCCCGTCGCTGGCGGCGCCCTGCGCTCCGTTCGCGTTCCAACTCGATATCGAGAATTGCACGGAGACATTTGAACCGGGTACGGCCGTCCTGCATTATCAGGTGGGTGAAGAGGATGTAGTAAGCATTCCGCTGACTTCCCTCGGCGGCACCGCCCACGAAGGGACGTTTCCCGGGTTCCGTTGTGGAGACATCGTCGGCTATTACATCAGCGCGATGTCCATTTCGGGCCAGACAATTCACTATCCTCCACTAGCGCCGGCGGAGGTTTTCCGGCTCGATATCGGCGAACTCGAACCGCAGGTCATCTTCGCTGAAAACTTTGAGTCCGGAATGCCGTCGGACTGGAGCGCCACCGGCCTCTGGAACGTCACCGGCGCCTGCCCGGTGAACCCGGTCTGCGATGGCTCGTCGTGGGCCTATTATGGTGATTCCGCTCAGTGCCATTACAACACCGGGGCGACCAACGTCGGCCTGCTGACGCCGCCCGCCGTTACCCTTCCGGCGTCACCCGTCATCACTCTGTCCTATTGCTCCACCTTCGAGCGAGAGGCGTTTACGATTCTCGACTGGCCGAGCTTGCTTATTAACGGGGCGGTGGTGGATCAGCCCGCGCTGGGCGGCCTGGGCAGCACGCCCTGGGTGGTTCGAACGGTTGATCTGACCTCCTACGCCGGGCAGACCGTGACGTTGGCATGGCGATTTAATACGGTCATTGCTCCGAGCGGAAACTTCCGCGGGTGGCAGGTCGATGACATCGTGCTGACCGCGGACCTGCCCGTGTGCAACCTGCCCGCCCTGGCCGGCGACCTCAACGCCGACGGTCTCGCCAACGGCGCCGACGTGCAGACCTTCACCGAGGCAGCCCTGGCCGAATCGACCGACCCGCAATTCACCTGCCCCGGCGACTTCACCGGCGACGGCGCTGTGACGCACCTGGACATCCCCCAGTTCGTGGACGTGCTGATCGAGTAGCTTGATCGCTACAGCTTTCCTACGCCATCGTGCCACGTCTCGACTCTACCACGCGCTTGGGCGTGGGCGGTCATGGAGAGAACGCCAATGGTTTTCGACAAGAGGCTCCGGATCGGGACCCAAAGGTGTCGATGGCGGCCGGGGAGGATGCATGTTCCTGGAAATCAGGATTTCTCAGCATCAGCCAGGAGTTCCGCGAGTCTCCATAGCGAGATGATGGTTACATTCCCGACGGTTTGATTGTAAAGATGCCCGAAATCCCGCTTGTCTCCTGTGACGAAGTATTGACACTTTGCGCGGATGGCGGCGCATAGCAGCGGGGCATCTTTTTCTTTCAGGT
>DATMEE010000268.1:0-9116 GCA_035557035.1 Phycisphaerae bacterium | reverse complement strand
GCTGATCGCTCATGCCGGGATGATCGCCGTCGCGTCCAATGATTTCAACTCGCCTCGACTTTCTGCAAGCCTTAGAGTTTTTTCGTCTTTACCGGGGCCCTGCCGGCCGCGGCTAAACGAGTTACCGCGCCGTCTTGTATTCTTCGATGAACCGGAATCGACGCGATACGTACACGAGTGCGGGTGCGCTGTTCAATTTATTTCTTGCGGCGGCAAGGAGGCGGGTCGTGGATTACAAGATTCGATTCGGGTTTGCGTCGACGGCGGTGTTTGTGGCGATCGCGGCGGTGGTCGGGGCGATGGCGAGCACGGTAGTGGCGTCGCGCGCCTATGTAACGCGGGGGGACCTGGCGAACCGCGCCGAGCAGATCATCACGGTGAAGGGTTCGACGCGGAAGCGCATCCGGTCGGACCAGGCGGTGTGGTACATCAGCGTGCGCGGCGAGCACAAGGAGTTGAAGGAGACATTCGCGATTCTGGACGCGGGCATCCGGCGGGTGCGGGCTTTTCTGGAGGAAAAGGGTTTTGCCGCCGGGGAGATCGGGATGTCGGCGATCAGCATGGACGAGCACCATGTTCATGACAAGAAGGGCAACGCCACGCGGGAGATCAGCGGGTACACGCTCTCGCGATCCTTTACCGTGACGACGCTCGATGTCGATGCAGTGGCACGGGCGGCCGGCGAGGTGACGCAACTCATTCAAGAGGGTGTGCTGGTGTTTTCATCGCCGCCGTCGTTTTATTACAGCAATCTGGCAACGCTGAAGGTGGAGCTGATGGCGGCGGCGGCGAAGGACGCGCGGTTGCGGGCGGACACCATCGCGAACGAGACGGGGTGCCGGGTGGCGGAGGTGCGCTCGGCGAAGATGGGGGTGTTGCAGGTGACGCAGCCATTTTCGACGGAGGTGAGCGACTGGGGGACGTATGACACGAGCACGATCGAGAAGGACGTGCAGGCGGTGGTAACGGTGCAGTTTCGAATTGAGGCGGGATAGGACACCTAGGCGGGGAATGTTGTATAATGGAAGAGCCTGCTGCGCGCGAATTTGGGAATCGTTTGCGGGCAGGCGTTCCGCTCGCGATGGCGCTTCAGCGGCAACTCAAACGGCCCCGGACTTCCGTCCGGGGTTCTGACGAGGCGAGGTGTGCAATGCATCAGCAACAACTGGTCCCCGAGCCGATCATTCTGAATTACGATGATTACTGCGCGATGCCGGATGACGGGAAGCGGTATGAGATTCTGAACGGGGATTTGTATATGAGCCCGGCGCCTCATTGGCCTCACCAGCGACTGGTTGGGAATCTATTTCTGTCGCTTGTTTCGCACGTTGACCGCAATGATCTGGGAAGAGTGATTCTCTCTCCGTTCGACGTAATCCTGGATCCGCACAACATCGTTCAGCCCGATTTGATCTTCGTTCAGAAATCAAGGCTTTCGATCATCACCGATCGCGGCATTTTCGATAGCCCTGACCTGGTGATTGAGATTCTTTCGCCCGGCACCAGCGCGCGCGACCAGCGGGACAAACGAAACATTTATGCGCAGTCCAGGGTGCCGCACTATTGGATGATGGACCCGGTTGAACCGCGGGTGGTGGAGCTGCAACTGTCGGACAAGGCATATGCGCTGGTGAAGGAAGTTCACGGCGACGAAGTGTTTGAGCCGAAGCTCTTTCCGGGATTGAAGATCAGTCTTTCCGACCTGGTGAAGTAGCCGGTACGCCCGATTGCCGTGGACATTAACGCACGCCACGCGAGAGATAGTCAGCGCAAACACCTGCGACATATCCACGGCACCGCCGCTCCTTCGGAGCGGACTATAATAGGGGCGACGCTCTCTTTCACGAGTTGCGCTTCGCTTCACGCGTGGCTACAACCCGTCGCCCTTCTGGGGCGAAGACCGATGTGCCGAGTGCGAACTGTTGGGAGAACACGCACATGCGTCGAATGATTCAGCTCCGTACGATGACTGTGTTTGTGTCGCTTTCGGCCACCGCGCTAGGTGCTCAAGCCGCGATGGGACCGGACGGTCCATCGGGCGCGACTTCCAAGCCTGTTGATGACAACACATCGCTCGCATCAATTCTGAAGAAGATTCAAAGGAAGCAGAAAATTCCCGCCATCGCCGCGGCGGTGGTGCGCGATGGCAAGACGATCGCCGTTGCGGCGGCGGGGGTGCGGAAGGCGCGCGGGAAGAATGTCGTGACTGCGGAAGACCGATTCCATTTGGGATCGTGCACCAAGTCGATGACGGCCACGCTGTGCGCGATGCTGGTGGAGCAGGGCAAGCTGAAGTGGGACTCGACGGTTGGGGATGTATTCGCAGCAGTGAAAGAGAAGATCGATCCCGGCTTTCGCGACGTGACGCTGGCACAGTTGCTCTGTCATCGATCCGGACTGCCGGAGGACCGCGCGCCCGATCTGATCATTTTCCCAAAGGTGATGTTGCTGACGGGTGAACTTCCTGCACGACGGCGCGAGATGGTCGAGATCGTGCTGGGCCGGCCGCCGGCGGCGAAGCCGGGAAGCGCGTACGCCTATGCAAATTTCGGTTTCGCGGTCGCGGGGGCGATGTGTGAGAGCGTGACGGGCGAGGCGTACGAGGCGCTGATGCAGCGAATGTTGTTTGAGCCGCTCGGAATCACGTCGGCGGGGTTTGGCGCGCCCGGGAGCGCGGACAGCGTCGATCAGCCGCGCGGGCATCAGAAGCTGCTCGCGTGGTATTCATCGGTCGCGCCGGGGCCGGGTTCGGACAATCCGCAGGCGATCGCACCGGCCGGCACGGCGCACATGGCGATGGGCGACTGGGCCAAATACGCGGCGCTGCACCTGGACGCGGCGCGGGGCAAGCTGCGGTTGCTGAGCGCGGCGTCATTCTCGCGGCTGCACAGCGATCCCTACGATCAGGACTATGGCTTTGGATGGCTGCTCGCCGAGAAACACTGGGCCGATGGCACGATTCTGGCACATGACGGCAGCAACGGCAGGTGGTACGCCATAGTGGTGATCGCGCCGAAGAAAAATGCCGCGTTTCTGGTGGCGACCAACGCGGCGTCGGAGGCGGCGATTGAAGGGTGCCGGATGGCGGTGGAGTGGATGCGGAAGAAGTTCCTCCTGGGGGAATAGGCCTCTCCGATCGTGCCATTCAGAGGTGGCACACGCAGTCAACTTCGAGCTTGGCCCCAGGGACGACGAAATCCTTGACGACGACCGTGGATCGGGCGGGCGGATTCCTGGGGAAGAACTTGGTGTAGACTTTGTTGAACATCTGGAAGTCGGCGTAGTCCTTCAGGAAGCACGTGCATTTCAAGACCTTTTCCAGCGACGAGCCGCTTCGTTCGACGGATTCCTTGAGGTTCAGGAGCGTCTGGCCGGCTTCGGTTTCAAAGTAGGACTGTATTTTGCCGTTCTTGTCGACGCCGACGCAGCCTGCCACGAAGACCAGGTCGCCGAATGCCACAGCGCGGGAGTAGGCGGGGCTGGGGCTGCCGGCGACGACTTTCTTGCGACGCGCCGCCTGCCGGGGCGGAGCGGCGGAAGTTTCCCGTGCGGTCAGAGTGGCTGCGGCGGCAAGGGCCGCGCCGGCCTTGCCGGATCGGGAAAGAAAGGCGCGTCGGGAATTCGTATTTTTGTCCTGTGCCATGATCTTGACTCCCATTCGGTGGAGGACGTAGCTGAGACGGGAGTCATTCTATCAGAAGTGCGTAAACCAGCGCAAGTTTCAGAATTCTATTCCGCCGCCATTTGAGCCTCGTCGGCCCTGCCGGGCCGAAGGAGGGGAAGGGCTAATATCCAGGGGCTTGATCGCTGCGCGATCCGCGCCCCTGGCAATGATCGAGCGCCCTACCGGGCGACCGACCAAAGCTCGAGTGCGGCGCAGCTTAGAGCAGGCAGTTGAGGAAGATGGTGACGTCGTCGAGGTCGTTTTCGCAGTTGCCGTTGAGGTCTGCACAACTGTCATAGGGGCCGTTGACCATCGAGTCGACGAAGATCTGAATGTCGGGGCCGTTGCAGCCGCCGTCGGAGTTCAGATCGCCCAGGGCCGTGCAGCCCAGCGGCGGGCGGATCAGGATGATGGCCGCCGTGCTGGAATAGACGTCGACAAAGGTGACTTCGTTGCAAGGCGTGTCGGCGCCGTTGGTGACGACGACGTTGGTGAACTCGCCGGTTCGGCCCTGGGTTGCGTTGACCGCGATGAACTGCTGGCCGACCTTGGGAATAAAGCCATTCTTGAGCGAGACGCGCAGCGTGCCGCCGAAGGTGGCCGTGCCGCTGACGTTGATTCGGTCGTTGTCGCCGGATTGGGGGGTATCGCCGATTGCGATGTCGACGATGCCGGTTGGGTTCACGTGCAGGTCGCCCTGAATGGTGATCAGGCCGCCCGAAGCGCTGTCGGTGTGTGGGTCGAGCACGCCGGCCGTGGTGACGTCACCGACGATCAAGCCGTCGCCCTTGATGCTTGCGCCGTTCTGCACGCCGACGCCGGAGGCGCATTCGATTCTGCCGCTGTTGAACGTTGTGAGTCCGCCCAGCACCGCGCCATTTGAGTCAACCAACGTGACGATGTTTCCGCCGACGTTCAGCGAACCCAGGTAAGAAAATCCGGCCGTGGTGTTGTTGCCAATGGCGAGCGTGCCGGTGGGCGTAATGGACGAGGTGATGTCGCCAGTGATGGCCACGTTGCAGGTTCCAGTGCCTGAGTAACCGCCCGCGTCGGCGAAATGAATCTTCGTTCCGACGATACTGTTGGAAGTCGTGTTCTGGAGAATGCCCGATATCTCCAGTCCGTTCGTGCCCGTCGGCTCGATGTCGCCGAGGTTGGTGATGTCAGCGTTGATCGTGCCGGTGCCGGAGAGCGTGCCGTTGGACTGAATGTCGATGCCGGCATCGCTATTCAGAAATCCGCCGGTCAGCTCGACGGTTCCGGTTCCGCCGTGGGCGTCGCCGATACGGATGGCGCCGTCGATAAAAGCGCCCGCGCCCGTGTCGAGCGTGAGAACAGCAGTGCCGGCGGCCAGGACCGAATCGTTGCGGGCGACGTCGAGGTTATTCGTCGCAATGATCGAGGACCCGAAGATGGAGAAGAAGCCGCTCATTTCAACAAGGCCGGCGCTGCCGCTGGTGGTTGCGATCTTGATATCGCGCGCGGAATTCACCAATCCGCCGTTCAGCAGACTCAGCGTGCCCTCGCCGTTGTTTCCGACGATGATGTCACCGCTGGCCGAGGTCGTTTGCACACTGGACCGGTTCAGATTGGGCAGTGAGCCGCTTCCGCCGGAAATGGTGGCCTGACCGATGCCCGAGGCGACCGCGCCGATGATAAAATCGTCGCCGACGATGACATCGGCGCCGCCGAAGACTTCGAGCGTGCCTTCGCCGGCGCGGCCGACGCTGAGGTCGCTGGCGTCGCCGATCAAGGAGAGAGCGGCGTCGGATCCGTCGATGGTAAAGATTCCCGTGCTGCCCGAGGCGTCGCCGACGTTGATGGTTGCGTTGACCGTGAGGTCGCCGGAGGCAAGGGTCAGATCGGCGTCGTCGCCGTTGGCATCGCCTACGTCCACGCCGGCGGTTGCGGTGTGGGGTGAGGTGATCGAGAGGGTGACAGTGCCGCGTTTGAACTTATGGGTGTTGACCGTGGGCACGGCCGCGTTGAACGTCACGCCGTAGGTCGCATTGAGGTTGAAAGTGAGGTCATCGGCGGGTGTCGGAACCTGTACAGGGTTCCAGTTGCCCGATGACGCGGCCGATCCGCCGGCGGCGTTGTTCCAGGATAGCGGGGCGGCGAGGGCCGGCTGCGTCGAGGTAACCACGAAGAGCGCCAAGCCGAGCGCCGCAGCGCGAGCCTGTGGGCGGAGTTGGAATCGATTTGATGAGTGAATGTGCATTTTGGCAGCCTCTTTTCGAAAGTTCTTGATGAAAGAAGGGCGGTCCGCGAACGTCGGCGGATTTCCCCTACAGGTATTGGCGCCGGCGCGGTGGATTTCTCACGAGAACAGGACCATCTTATCAAATCCAATGGCGAGATTGCCATCGTATGGGTGATAACCCTTGGCCGGGGTGGGATATAATAGGGGCTGACGTCCGAGGTTCCCGATGGCGGAATGGATCACCACAACCACGGTGTTGCACGATCTGCGCGACTTTGAGAATCGCGCGGCGTGGGACCGCTTTGACTCGCGATTTCGGCGGCCGATCGTCAATTTCGCCGTGTCGGTGGGGTTGGCGCCAAGCGATGCGGAGGATGTGGCGCAGGAGTCGCTGCTGACGTTCGCGGAGGCCTATCGCGGAGGGCGTTATGAGCGCACGCGCGGGCGGCTGAGCCAGTGGTTGTTCGGCATTGCGTATCGCAAGGCGCTGGACCAGCGCCGGCGGTCGGCGCGGGGGGCGGGGTCGGGTTCGTCGGAAGTGAATTTGTGGATGGCCGAGAACCTCCCGGATGAGACGGCGGCGACGGTTTCTTGGGACCGGGAGTGGGAGCAGGCGCTGCTGGAGCAATGTCTTGAGCAGGTTCGGCGGGAAGTCGAGCCGTCGACCTATCGGGCATTTGAGCTGGTGGTGCGGGAAAATCAGGATGCGGCCGAGGCGGCGGCGGTGCTGGGGGTGAACATCAAGCTGGTGTACAACGCGAAGCATCGGATTCTGAAGCGGATCCGTGAGTTGCGAACGGAGTTGGAGAGCGTGGCGTGATGCGAGGACGCCAAATGGCAAGCCCAGTCTGAGGTTGGAACCGTGGCGCCGCGTTGTCCGGAACTGAGCGAGCTGGAGATGTTTGTCGATGGCGCGCTGGAGGGCGTTTCGCGCGACGAGGTTGCGCGGCATGCGTCTTCATGTGCGGCGTGCAATGGGCTGGTTTCGGAACTGAAGGAAAATTTGGACGTGGTGGAGCCGGTGCGGCGCGTTCTATCGCGCATGAAAGGGGAGGACGCGCCCGCCGATGCCGCGCCGGAATCGGTGGGACAGTACCGGGTGATCCGGGAGATCGGTCGCGGGGGCATGGGTGTCGTCTATGAGGCACAACAGCCCACGCCCCACCGGCGGGTCGCGGTGAAGGTGCTGCACCCGGGGTTCGGCGGCGAGGCCCGCGTTCAACGCATGTTCCGGCAGGAAGCGGAGGTTCTGGGGCGGCTGAAGCATGCGGGAATCGCGGCGATCTATGAATCGGGCAGGACGGGGGACGGCCGGTCTTTTTTCGCGATGGAGCTTGTCGCCGGCCAGCCGCTGACGGCGTACGCGCGGAACCGAAACCTGGCACTGCCGGAACGGTTAACCCTGTTCCGAAGGGTTTGCGACGCGGTGGCCTATGCGCATCAGCGCGGGGTGATTCACCGCGATCTGAAACCCTCCAACATTCTGATCACTGAATCGGGCGAGCCGAAGGTGCTGGATTTCGGCCTCGCTCGAATACTGCACACGGAGGGTGCCGACGCCCACGTGACCGCCATCACGGAAGAGGGCCGCGTGCAGGGCACTTTGCCCTACATGAGTCCGGAGCAGGTGCGCGGCGAGTTTCTCGAGATCGACGTGCGCAGCGACGTTTATTCGCTGGGGGTGGTGCTGCACGAACTGCTGTCAGGCACGCTGCCGTATCCGATTGACCGGGCGCGGCTGGCGATGGCGGCGCAAACGATCTGCGAGCAGCCGCCCACGCGGTTGTCGACGCTCGACCGGTCGCTTCGCGGCGACGTCGAAACCATCGTTCTCAAGGCGCTGGAAAAAGATCCGGAGCGGCGTTACGCGAACGTCTCGGCGCTGGCGGACGACATCGGGCGTCATCTGAGCGATCAGCCGATTCAGGCGCGCCCTCCGACGCTGACGTACCAATTCGGCAAGCTGATTCGGCGGCACAAAGCGCCGGCGGCGCTGGTCGCGACGATGCTTCTGCTCGTCATCGGGTTCGGCGTGGCAATGAGCGTTTTGTATTCGGAGGCGCGCGAGAACCTCGAACGCGCGGAGAGTGCGGAGCAGACGGCGGAGACCGAGGCGGGGCGCGCCCGGCGCGATGCCGCGGTGGCGACACGGATCAAGGATTATTTACTGGAGGTATTCCGCGTTTCCGATCCGGAAATCAGCGTCGGCGAAACGATTACGGCGCGGCAACTGCTGGATCGCGGCGCGGAGCGGCTGGCGGAGCAGCTAAATGACGAGCCGGCCGTTCAGGCGGCGTTGATGCACACCATCGGTTGTGTTTATGAGAACCTGGGGCTTTATGAGCCCGCGGCGAACCTTCTCGCGAAGGCGTTGGAAAAGCGACAGGCGCTTGACCCTGATTCGACCGAAGTGGCCGAATCGGCTGCGGCGCTGGGGGACGCCTTTCGTCGGCAGAACAAGCTCGACGGCGCGGCGCTGTCCTACAAAGTCGCGCTGGACATCATGCGCCGGCGCGGCGGAGATGCAAGCGGGCTGCACGTGACCCTGTTGCTGCAGGGGCTTGCAGAGGTGCAGCAGGAGCGCGGCGATCTGCACGGGGCCGAGACGGCGTTCGGCGAGTTGGTGGACGAGCTACGGCGGTCGCCGCACGGGGCCATGGGCCTGCCGGCCATGCTGAACTCGTACGCGGGGGTGCTGGCGATCAATGGCGAGTTCAAGAAGGCCGTGCCGCTGATGAAGGAAGCGATCGCGTTGCTTGATGAAAAAGGATATGGCGGGCGCACGACGCGGCTGAGGCTGGAGGGCAATCTGGCCTGGCTGCTGGCGCGCAGCGGCCAGGATGACGAGGCAGAGCCGCTCATCCGAGCGGTGCTGGCCGAACGACGAAAGGTGTTGCCGGCGCGGCACCCCGAGCTGGCGACGTCGCTGATCACGCTGGGAGTGGTGCATCTGAACC
Organism: Phycisphaerae bacterium; assembly: GCA_035557035.1. Classification (GTDB taxonomy): domain Bacteria; phylum Planctomycetota; class Phycisphaerae; order UBA1845; family UTPLA1; genus JADJRI01. Next base: position 292 of record DATMEE010000268.1, on the reverse strand, counting down.
GCAAGAAGGCGATGGCGGCCGAGCCGCTCTTTCGCGAAGCTGTTTCGATACGCGACGAGATTTTTGGCAAGGATCAGGCGGATTCGGCCGAGGCGCAGGCGTTTCTGGGGCAGTGCCTGACGCGACTGGGGCAATTCGAGGAGGCGGAGAGGTTGCTCATCGACAGTTATGAAACTTTGCAGGCCAGCGCGCGGGCGGGGTCGATCGATCTGGTCGAGGCGGCGGGGCGGCTGATTGAGCACTATGAGGCGCGTGAGGATCCGGAGCAGGCTGGACGGTGGCGGGAGGAAGT
>DATMEE010000267.1:0-5976 GCA_035557035.1 Phycisphaerae bacterium | reverse complement strand
CCGACCGAGAAGGCGTCGGCCACGCTGATCGTGCTCGACACGCCCGCGGCGTTTGCGTCGGGGATCGCGGTGTTTGGAGATGCAGAGAACTCCTGGGGTTCTCCCAGCGCACTTCCGCAAGTAGTTCCAGCGCCAAGGAAGGTGAAGCCTGCGGCGGTGCAGCATTGCTCGGTACTTGGAAGACAAGCGTCTCCCACACCCGTGCAGCATGCGCCTACCTCTTCGCAGATCGTCGAATCGCCATTGTAGACGCCGCCCTGATCACCACAGGCCGGCTCGCTCACGACGACGCAACCGCCACTCGATAGACAGCACGAACCGGTCGATTGGCAGGTCTCGCCCGGGCAGACGATCTCCAGCGAATAGGCGCCCAGGCTAAAAGCGCTAAAAGCGGAAAGCTGAATGTAGTACGTATTTCCGATAATCAAATTCGGAACGCAGATCGTGGACAGCAATCCGCATTCATCTTCGCCACACATCAACGGCGCGCCGAACGCGCCGCAGGTTCCGTCGAAGATCTGAATGATTGAGTCGTTTGCGGGCGGAAGGCTCGCACAAGTTCGAATGGTGGCGGACGAAGCCGTCGGAACAAACGTGAACCAGACCGAATTGACGCCGCCGCCGCTGCACGGGAAGTCGGGATCGTCGCCGCCGGTGGTCGCTTCGGTCACGTCCACGGTAATGGTCTGGCCGCACGTGATCGCGAGCGCGTTGGCGCACTCGTCGTTGGTCGGCGGAATCGGGCAGGGTGTCGCACAGTTGAGACCTTCGTCCCACCGGCTGCCTGCGATCGCATCGCAAGCCGGCTCGGTGCTGATCGTGCAGGTTTGACCGGCGTTCGAACAGCAGCGCCCGGTTCCCGGGCACGCCGTTTGACTACACAGTGTTCCGTCGCCAAAAAACTGGCCGGTCTGTCCGAGGCAATCGTTTTCAAGAATTTCCACGCAGCCTCCGTCACCCAGACAGCACGCGCCGACGCAGGGATTCGTATCGCAATCTTCGAACGCGATAAACGAGCCGCCGGCCGTCTCGCACTGCGCGCCGGTCACAACCGTGCAGGTCGCTCCGACGCAGCATGAGCCCGTGATGGAGCCGCAGGCGGGCGTCACCTGGGCACAAGTAATGTCCGGCCGGAAGCGATGGTCGCCTCCATCGAAGTCGTGACACTGACTCGCCTGCACGTTGTTCGTGCAGCTTCCGCCCTGAACCGAATCGTCGCAGCAGGCGCCCGAGACCGTGGCGCCGGTTCCTGAAACGCAAATCGATGCATCGTGGATGTCGGGATCCTCGACGGGCTGGCCGTTGTGTTCGAGCCATCCCGGACCGAAGTCGCTGCACATCCAGCGGAAGTTGCAGGGCGTCCCGTCGGCAGTGGCCTGGATTGCGACCCAGCCGCTGTACATGGCCACGCGCTGCGGCAGCGTCACGGTATATTCCCAGAGGAGCGAACCGCCGTAGGACTCCTGTCCGGGATCCTCAAAGGTGAAGGACTTCGCTTTCAACCGGACCGCGGTGACATTCGGGAATTGCGCGACGATCTCCGGCGTCGGAACGGTAGGAGAATTCCCCAACAGATCCGCGTCCGCGAAAAAGGTGATATCGAAATTATTATTCGTGCGGTTGCAGTTCGCGGCGCCGCTCAACTCCACGCCCCACCATCGAACCACGCGAACTTCGCCGGCCGCGCCGCTGAAATAACCTTGCGCGGCAATTTGCCCGGCATCGACGTCGCTCAGAAACGTCGCAAACGGATCGAAGTCCGGATCCGGAGGGAATAGAGTGAATTGATTGACGGGATTGTCAGGTCCCAGGTTGCAATCGATAGGCTGTGGACAGGGATTAACAGGGAGACAGGTTGTACCGTTGCCGAGATAATTACCGCCGACGTTCGTACACGCCTGTTGCGTGCGTATCGAGCAAACACCCGAACTGGGGTCGCAACAAGCTCCCTCAGGGTCGCCGCGGGGATCGCCGCCTGCATCGTCATCGCTTGGTGCGGATGGCTGATTTGACAGACGGGATTCTAATTTGCGCAAATACTCTTGATATTCGGGCCGCGCGAGGCGACCGACGGGTTTTGGGCTTGCCTTCGTTTCATCGGCCGGAACAAGGACTTTTTGCCCGTCTACGATTTTCACATGAGACTTCGCCTTGTCGCCGGCTGGATTCTTTGAGTCGGCGAATGATCCGCTTGCGATCCAGGAAGTACACAGGCACAGTGCAAAAGCTGTCCACGCCAGAGTCTTTTTCTGCTTCATGTCCTACCTTCCCTAACGAAAACCAAAAAATCCGGGTTGAGAACGCCGCCTCGCGAAAACCGAAAGACGCGACGTCCAACGAATGCTCGAACGACTATTACCGGCTATACGATCAATCGGCTGTTCCTTCTCCGACTTGGAGAAGCAACACTCCGAAACCGATATGATCTAACACTGCCGGTCAGGAACGGAATGATGAAAGCAACGAACGGCGCCCCTCCCGAGGGCTTCACCCCGACTCCCCTTCCGCGACGATACGCCACGGGTCGCAACAACGAGTTTATCAGAACATACGAGTCCGTTTCAACCCTAATCGGCCCTCCTTTTTTCTTTTCCAGCGTTCATTTCAACCCCCGGGGCAACAATTTTTGGCTTCCAAATGGTTCCTTAACAAAATACACCCCCTGAGTCCCCTGATTTTGCCGCGTAGCCGTTCTGACCGTTTTGGACTCGCCATGGGGCTGATTTTGACAATTCTCGGTCACATTTTGCTTGTACGAAGGCTATCGGAACATATACAATGAACACGCTCTGGATCTTCCTTTGATACGTTGCGGGCGGTCGCTCGCAACGACATTGGGGTGGCGATCTTGCGATCGTTCGAAGTCCGCCGACGCCGTCGGCGCGAGGTTAGGGTTCCGTTCTATTTTTTTGGCCCGTTCCATCACGGGCAACGGGAGGCTTGGACTGAAATGCGGAAATTTGTACCTTATGTTGCGGCTTGTGCGGCATGCTTCGGGATGTTTTTGCCCACGACGGCCCGTGCCGAACTCGCCTGGAGCGCAGTTGGCGGTCATGCAACGATCGAACTCGATCAATCGAGCCTTAACCGCCTCCATCTCGATATTCATCCGGAGGAAGGTCCCCCAAATGAAGTTCCGTCGGCGTTGGTACTGCAACTCGACTCCGGGGCAAAGCTTTCCCTTTTGTCAGCTTCGGGCAAACTCGTGCAGATCACCGAAGGCTCGATCAAACTCACAGGGGAGATCGTCATCTCCTCCGACCACACGCGGATGGCTCTCTCCGATCTCATCATAACTGTCGCTCCTGGCTCCGACGGTTCAAAATTCGTCGGAACCGTCACTGCATCCATGTCGGGCGAGGCGCTCTTTGAACTGGCCGACGCCCGAAGCATGTTTGCGGACAATGCCACGGGGCGCTATCTCGACATCCGCCGCGCGAAAGTTCGCATCGCTCCCTCGCTCGCACGGTTGCTCGGCAACGAAGCGTTGGCAGGCGAGCTGATAGGCACGCTTGGAGTCTTCGCCGATATCGGCTTTGCCGGGGGCGATGAGGAGCCGGCCGACGTTTCCGGTTCTGGCGACTCTGGCGGGGGGCCCCGCGCGAACGGGCCCGATGTGATCGTCGGCGGACTCGGCGTCTCCGGCTTTAACGGTTCCAATCCCACCGACGTGGTCAGTTTTTCCACGACCCCGCCCGGTCCGATCAAGGCTTTTTCCCTGGCAACCACGTCATGCAACATCGGAACCGATGAGTTGGATTGGATCGACTGCCAGCAATCCGGCAATCCAGCCTGCGCCAGGCATCCGGTTATTTCTCAGAACATGTTCCGGTTAAAAAATGGTCGTTTTGAGCAGCTGGGTCAAAGCTGGCTGAAACACGGCTTCTGCGCTCTCGATGAGGAGCTGTGCACCAGCAATTGCCCGAACGGGACTTGTGACACACTGGGCGTCGGTTGCTCCGATCCGTACACGGCATCGCGAAATTCGGGCCCTGGACTCGGACGTAAATCAGAAGTCAATGCATTCACTGGGGTTTTCCCTTATCCGTTCACAAATGGCTCCGGCAGCAGTCCGCCCATCACCGGCAGATTGCAGGTTAGAGTCGACGACATCAATCCAAGCTTAAACGCGGGCGCGCAATACTGGGTCGAATCTCAATACACCGCCCAGGATGACGCCGCCGCCGGCAACGCGGACAACAACGCCTCCTACCGTGCCATCCAATTCACTCCATCGATGGGAATCACATTTCCTATTCCAACCACCGCTGGAACCATAACAGAACTCCCCGCCATCCGAGCCTGGAGCGCGGCGGATCCTTCGGTTGTCCAGACCAACGTGCGCGTCCCGAATGAGGGCTTGATGATTCTCGCGGCCAAGGCTTCGGACAACGGCAACGGCACCTGGCATTATGAATATGCCCTCTTTAACCAGAATTCAGATCGTTCAGCGCGATCTTTCAGCGTTCCTGTCGCCGGTGCCACCCTCAGCAATATCGGTTTCCACGATGTGGATTATCACAGTGGCGAACCTTATTCACTAACGGATTGGACTGCGCTGACCGAAGATGGTGTCTTGACCTGGTCGACCCAGACTTTCTCGCAAAACGTCAATGCCAACGCCCTGCGCTGGGGTACGATGTACAATTTCCGTTTTGACGCCGACATCCCGCCTGCCGAGGAGCATGCCGAAGTGACAATTGGCCTGTTTAAGCCCGGCGCTGGTAGTTCGGTCGCAGCCCTCACCATTGTCCCCAACCCAATTGCTCTGGGCTTGGAATTGTCCGGCCCGGCGCCCACGCTCGTCCTTCCAGCCTGTCGCTCCACTAGTTTTGACGTGACCATTGCACCCGGTTCACAAACCCTCGCGGATGGGACTGCTTCACTTCACTATCGGTACGATGGCGGCCCTTTCCAGACCGCTTCCCTGGAGTTAGTCAGCGGCGAACTTCACCGGGCCACTCTGCCGCCGCCGCCCTGCAGTGCGACCGCCGAGTTTTATGTGTCGGCCCAAGGACACCTCGGCGAAACGGTGACGCTGCCGGATACCGCTCCAGCGGTGGTCTTCAATCCCGACGTCGGCACGCCTGTCACTACCGATGTGATCGCGGCCGATTTTGAAGGCGGCCTCCCCGCCACCTGGACCGCGACCGGACTTTGGAATGCCACGGCGTCGTGCCCCGTCACGCCGGCGAATTGCAGCGGCGGCCAGTTTGCGTACTTCGGAAACCCTGCAACCTGCACTTATGACACTGGTGTCAGTGAAAATGGAGACCTTTCCGTCGAGTTCGCCATTCCCGAGACCTTCGACGCCAAACTCGAATATTGTTCCAATTTCCAGCGTGAACAATTCGTGATTTCGGATTGGCCCTCGGTGAAGATCAACGGGATCAACGTCGACCAGCCGGCGCTCGGTGGTTTGGGGTCGTCCGTCTGGGTTCAGCGAACGGTCGACCTAACTGCGTATGCAGGCCAGACCGTCACCCTGACTTTCAACTTCAATACAACCGATCACAACTTCAATAATTACCGTGGCTGGCAGATCGACAACGTTCGGGTCACCGCGGTGCAGGTGCAGTGCAACGCTGCATCGCCGGTGATTCCCGGCGATCTCGACGGCAACAGCCTGGTGAACGGCAGCGACGTGAGCGCATTCATCGCCGCCGCCCTTGAGGCCTCGACCTCCCCCGAGCATGTCTGTCCGGGCGACTTCAACGCCGACGGCGTCCTGGATCACCTCGACGTCGATGGCCTGGTGAACTCCCTCTTGAACTAACCATTCCGCCAGATCTTTAAGCCGACCATCGCGAACACGATTCGCGGTGGTCGGCTTTTTTTAGGTTCTTCACGGATTTCCGGGAAAGGCGGCACGGATTTTCAAGAAGAAGTAATCGTCATCTCGAAACCCGTACGCCATTCGTTTGATCACTTTGATTTTGTTGTTCATTCCCTCCAGCAGGCTGGTATGCAGTGGCC
>DATMEE010000266.1:0-7974 GCA_035557035.1 Phycisphaerae bacterium | reverse complement strand
AACGAAAGAATGAAGACAGGAAGAATCACCGAGCAGAAGCCCAGCACGGCCGCCAGAATGCTGAAGACGAGCAATCGAGCCTTATCATTCATGAATACGCCCAGCGATCATATTATGTGAAAACGTGCGTGACACCAAGCTTTATCAGATGAATCAGCGCGCCATTCAGAGCCTCCCCCCCCTTTTTGGCGTTCTGGCGTTTCGAATGGAACCGACTCAGCCCGTTGCGCCTTATTATGACCGGTGCCGCCAAACGGCTAGCCTCCAAACGACACCAGGAAACTGAACCATGGAGCTGGAAATCGCCGCTCCGGCAAGTGCATTCGCGGAAGTGGATGACGAGCGGGACCTCGTCGAGCGGGCGCGGCATGACCGCCGGGCCTTCGCCGATCTCTATCGCCGCCACTATCCCGCCATCGCGAGATACGTCCTGCGCCGCACGGGTGACGCCCACGCGGCCGAGGACCTTGCGGCCGACGTGTTTCTCGCGGCCCTGCGCGGCTTGCCTCGGTTTCGATACCGCGACGTGCCCGTGCGGGCCTGGCTCTACCGCATCGCCACCAACGGCGCGAACCGCTGGGCAAAAAAGCGGCGGCGCCGGGCGATCCGCGAATGGAGCGCGGCCGTTGAGTCGCAGGCGCGTCACGGAGGTGACGACGACTCAACCTCCGCCGAAGCGGCGCTCACCGGCGACATGGCCAGGCAGGCGATGCTGACGCTTTCGCCGAAGCATCAAAGCGTGCTCGCGCTGCACTATCTCGAAGGCCTGTCGGTCGCTCAAATCGCCGGCAGCCTCGGATGCCGCGAGGGCACCGTGAAATCTCGTCTGGCTCGTGGGCGCGACGCACTGCGTGAACGCCTCGAAAATGGGAGGACGCACTCGTGAAAAGCAACCACGACCTTGTTGACCACGCACTGGACCTGTTACGCGCCGACGCCCCGGGCGGCGGCCCGTCACTCAACCCCCAACTGGAGAATCGACTCATGCAAAGGTACGACGCACGCAGCACCACTCCCCGCCCGATGTTTGCCCGGCCAGCCGTCATTGCGGCCGCTTTGCTCGCTGTCACCGGCGTGACATTCGCCACGGCCGGCGGCATTCAGCGCATCAAGAGCTGGTTCGTCACCGTCGAAGTAGGTGATCAGACAGTACACCTGCGCGTAGGCGATAACGAGGAAGCCTCGATGATTTCAGAGTCCGACGATGGCGTGCGCACGCACGTCACCGTCAACAAGGGCGCCACCGAGCACGGCGACGACATGACCAAAGTCCGCGTCGTGCAGGACCGCGACGGCGGCAAAAACATCACCGAGTCCGTCATGGTTCGCGGCCACGGGCCGGCCGGACCCGAGAGCGAGTACTCTCTCGAAGACATCGGCGACGCCCAGCCGGCGAAGACATGGACTGACTCCGCGGGATTGATGAACGAAATCTATATCGTTCCGGCCGCGAAGGGCGACGGCGCGCAAGTGTTCTACGTCAGCGCGATCGACACGCCGGAAATGCGCATCCATCGCCTGGCCGAGCCGCAGGGCCAGTGGTTCGGCGAAGGCGTCACCCACGACGTCAGCGTGACGGATGACGGCGTCATCACGCTTCGAGCACAGTTTCCCGACGGCGGCGAAGAAGTCATGAAGTTGAAGTTCCGCAGCCGCACGCGAATAGGGAAGGACGAGCCGATAGACGAAAAAGGCGTCCGCGTCGAAACTCCCGACGGCAAGGTGAAGATCAAGATCGAAGAGTCTGTGGAAGGCGAGGAAACCGATCCCGACTGAGTCGCATCTGCGATTCAACTGCCATCGGCAAGTTGCTCGATGTGCGCTTCTCAGTTGCACCAATACGCCAACGGCGTTACGTCTCACAGCCCAGGGTTGGTCGCCAGAGCGACCTACCCTGGGTTGGTTTGTTCTACGACCTTCAACCCCAACCGGGGTTGCGCCGTTTTGAAGAAGTCCAAGACCAAATAATCAGGCCAGCATAGGTGGATCATTGGACATAAGATTGTGACAGCGGCGGCCCGGCACCGATCAGCCGGGCATGAACGCGAGGGCGACATGGTTCGCAGGCGGGTTTCATCCTCAACCGTTGCATCCTTCGGATACAACCCGAAAACCCGCACACTGGAGATCGAATTCACGAGCGGGGCGATCTATCGCTACCACGGAGTGCCCGCATCGCTCCACGCCCGGTTCCGCAAGGCGGAGTCGAAGGGAAAATTCTTCAACAACGAAATCCGCGCCCGCTATTTCTTTACGAGAGTGTGAATCGCCGGTCAGCCGGCTTTCGCGCCAATCGCCGGATCACAGATTCGCCAGATCGCCAAATGCAACAGGCCGCCCATCCTGGACGGCCGGTTGCGAGATGATTGGGAGTGATGGTTGTGGAAAAGGAGAGAGAGTGATAGTGCTAGTGTTGTGGCACCCGACGCGAGTCAATTCTCCGACTGGTCTTCGAGCATTTTTCGCAGATAACCGTTTTCGCGCCGCGTGGCCTCGAGGTCGAAGAGCAGGTACTTGATCGACAACCGCAGATAATCGAGCGACTCCTGCAGGCTGGTCACCGTCTTGCGGAGCTTGGCATGGCGCTCCTTCGTCTGCTGTGCCAGCGTCTCAAGCTTGACGCGGTCTTCTTCCGGAAGATTGCCGATCTCCCGCGTGAGTTCCGCCAGCTTCTTCTGAAAGGTCTGCTCGTCCATGTGATCCTCGGGTGGGTTGCTCGCGTTCAATTGCAGTGCGACGCTCCTCCACTTCGCAATCGAGATGCCGCGGCCGCGGCGCTGCATCGCAGGCCACGACCGGCCGGTAACATGCCCATCCATGGAACTGGGGTTGAGATTCCGGGTGTTATTTTAACCACAGGTCGCGGTCCATTTGTAGGACCGCGCAGGCTCGAAACATCAAATTCGCTGTTGAAGCAGCGCATGGTCCGATAGCATCCGGGCGCACCGAGGATGCGGCGTTCGACTCGACCGCGCTGGAATCCTCCGCTCGCAGTGATTGAGACGGGAATGAAGCGAACACGCGCTAACACGTCGGTACCGAGTCACCTTCCCGCTCAGGGAAGCCGCGTCGTGGTCACGGCAACCGCGATGTTGGCCATCGCGACGATCACGTTCGTCGTTTTCCTGCCGGCCATCGAGGGCGAGTTCCTCAACTGGGACGACGATCGCAACTTCGTGGAAAACGAAGCGTTTCGCGGCCTGCGGCCCGATAACCTTTCGTGGGCGTGGCAGACCTATCACCTCGGTGTATGGCAGCCGCTGGCCTGGGTGCTCTTTGCGATTCAGCATGCCGTCGGCGGATGGGACCCGCGTGTGTACCACACTTTCAGCGTCGCGCTGCACGCGCTGAATGCCGCGGTCTTTTTACTTCTGACGATGAAGCTGATTGGCTGCACCTCCAACGCGCCGGTTGAAGCAGCCGACCCCGCGATACCCTCGCGCCGCTATCGCGCGGTTGCCATGGGTGCAATGATCGCGGCATTGTTGTTCGCACTCAATCCGCTGCGCGTTGAGGCGGTGGCATGGGTGTCCTGCCAACCTTATCTGCCGGCGGCGCTTTTTTTCATGCTGGCGATGATTGCCTATCTTCATGGTTTTCAAGGCGCGAGCGGCACTCGAAGCCGGACCACGTACTCTGTTGTCGCGTTTGTGCTGTACATCATCGCGGTACTCTTCAAGGCGGTGGCGATCACGCTCCCGCTGGTGCTATTGATCGCGGACGTCTATCCGCTGCGGCGCCTTTGCTTGGCCCGCCCGTTCGATTTCAAGCGATGTGCATGGCTGCTTGTCGAAAAGATTCCGTTCTTCATCGTCGCCGCAATCGCGGCAAAGTGGGCGATCGAAGCCAAGGACTTCAACGAATCGCACGTCGCCCTGTCGCGGGGTGATCTACTCGAAAGACTCGGCCAATCCGCCGATGGGGTCATTTTCTATCTCTCGAAAACAGGGTTTCCGCGAGGTCTGACCGCTTATCACGAGCTACCAGAAAGCCTCCTGACTTTCTGGCCTTCCGGTGCCGCCATGCTGGCGGTTGCGGCGATCACGATTATCGCTGTGCGGTTTCGGCGGCGCTGTCCCGCCCTGCTCGCGGGATGGGGCGCGTACCTCGTGATCCTCGCGCCGAACCTCGGATTGATTCAAATTTCTCAACAGATCGTTGCGGAGCGGTACGGCTACCTGGCCATGTTGCCACTTTTCGCATTGTTGGGCGGCGCAATTGCCCAACAGAGCTGCGCCCGTAAGAAAGCGGTGGGCGTTGCTAGACGAATCGGTTTGCCCGTTACCGCCGGGCTCCTTGTCATCGTCTCCTCGATCCTCACCTGTCTCTATCTCAGCGACTGGCGTGATTCCGTGTCGCTCTGGCGAGCCAGCGTCGCCGTCAACCCGCAATGCGAGCATTCGCATTGTCAACTCGGCGCCGCTCTCGCGGCGGAGGCACAGTCGGCGGACGCGCTCGCGAGGTGGGCACTTCTCACTGAGGCCGCTCAGCACCTTCGGCAGGCGGTCAGCCTTCGGAACGACTTCGCGTTTGCAATCAGCAACCTCGGCGCAGTGCTGCTGAAGTCGGAGGACTTCGATGGGGCCCGCGGAGCCTACGAATCCGCCCTGCAACATGCAGATCAATTCACCGACAAGGAGCTTGCTCGAATCCACGCCGGCCTCGCGCTGGCGAGCGCGAACCTCGGTGACCAGCCGGCGGCACGGGCACATCTGCGAACGGCTCAGAAGCTCGGTCTGCCTCCCGAGCAGGTTCTCCGGGTGATGGACATCATCCTCGGAGAATAGGATCGCAAGGCGGCACAGGACGGATTTGATCCAAACGGTTAAACGATCTAGGATTTCATGCGCCGCGCGCGAGTGGCGGAACTGGCAGACGCGCAGGATTTAGGATCCTGTACCGCAAGGTGTGCGGGTTCGACTCCCGCCTCGCGCATTCATCCGAGAAACAGGCCGGCATCGACCTTGAAATGATTCGCGAGCAGCCGGATGTGGGTTTTGCTCAATCCCCCACATGAGGTACTTAAGCGCGGCCAATGGTTTCATCTTTTGCGGCTTGAAATGCTCCCCGTCGTAGGCCTCCGCAAAGGCCGTCGCGGCCTCGAGGCAAGCCTGTTCGCCGATGGACAGCGTACCTTCAGCGCGGATCGCGAGGCGGTCGACCACCTCGGCATAATCTTTGCATCCGCTTCTCATTTCCACATTATATGAATTTCCGCGTCGAGTTTCCTCGGCTCCAGGCCCCGGCGCACATAAGTAATTCTCTCCACGCCCTGCAGCAGTGTGATGAGCTGGCGGAGGGCGCGCATTGGCTGGAGGCCGCGCAGCTCCACGTCCGGAAGCGGCTCGACGGGAACGCTGAGCGAAATGCGCTCCCCGCCGCGCAGCACTTCGACAGCGAACGCGCGGGTCAGGCCGCGGGACGCGAAGCGCCGCGCCGCTTCGATCGCCGGCTGCGTCGTCGGCAGCGGACGGCCGCCGGCGGACACGATCACGTCGCCGATTTGAAGCACAACGGCCGCGGGTTGCGACGCCTCCACTTCGATCACCTCGGCGCCATCGGGCATCGCGGGCGAGTTCTTCAGCGCGACGCCCAACCGGGTGCGCTCCCGCGCGCGCTGCGCCGCCCAGCCCTGCCACCATTCGTCGTGCAGCGCCTCGGGATGCCGGCGGTGGATGTAGTCGAGCCAGTTTCGCAACATCAGCGAGGCGCGCGTGCCGCGCAGCATGGCCCATTCCACCGGCGGGGAATCGGCATCAGCCTGCGACTCTCCGCGTTTCCATTGGGATGCAAGCGTCTCCATGCGTCCCTCGCGGGCGCGCACGATCGACTGAAACTGACCAAAAGCCGATGACACGACGAGGTCAGCACCCAGGCTCATCCAGCAGACTTCCACGTCCTTCAGGAAAGGAAGGTCGAACCGCTTCGCGAGAAACCGCCCCAGCGGAACCACGCTGCAATCGATTCCGCGGATTTGACGCCGGGATCGCGGCACCGGCTCGAACGCTCCATCGGGAAGCGATGCCGCGCGGGCCATCGATGCGACGAACTCCAGCATCGGCGCGAGCTGCTCGGACTTGGAACGCGGGTCCTGCGCCTCGACCAGGACCGCGACGGCGGGCATATCCAATTCGCCCCGCGCCTGCCTTCCGCCCGGGGGACTGACGCATACGACCACGCGGGGCCCGAGTCCGTCGAGCAACTTGGCGGCGTTCAGTTGCATCGACCCAAACAGATTCACGATGAGACCCAGCGGCGAGGCATCCACCGCCGCAGGCAGCGAGTCCTGGGGAGATGTCGGGGGCAATTGGGGAAGTAAGCCGCTCCATGCCGCCAGCGTGTCGCCGGGGAGCGAAAGCGCGCGTTTCATGTCGCAGGCCGCCGGCGCTTCGGGCACGTCTGTGCATCGATGGCCCTGAATTTCGAATCGCAGATCGGAGGCGCTCAGCGAAAATCCGACCAGCATCCGCTCGCAACCGGCCAGCGCGTAGGGATCGCCGGGCTTCCATGAGACGTAGGCCAGGCCGGGCGCCGGTGCGCGCAGCCGGGTGAACAGCGACGCGAACTCGGACTCGCCGCGCAACTGTGCACCCGGCCGGCCCGACATCAACCCGACCGCCCGTATCCACAGGTTAGCGGGGTCATCGGCCGGCCCGAGCAGCAACGTGGTATCAAGCACCGCCATGCGCAGGCCGCCGTCCAACTGATAGCAGTGCACGGGGCCGGCGTCATCCATCCGTCGCCCGCGCCAGAGATTCCGCCATCGATGGAAATCGCCCGGACGGGGCAGCTCCGCGAGCAGGACGCCGTTCTGCCAATCGGCGGGATCGGAGGCGAAGAGCGCTCCGCGGCGGCCGATCAGCTCGCTGATGATTTCCTCCGAGGTCATGCCGGGAAGCGGCGTTGCGGGCTGTGTCGCGGCCTCGACACCTTCGGTCAATTCGCGCACGGTTTGCCAGATGCCGAGCTGCTGCATCCGTTGCCGGAAGTTCTGCAGCTCGTGAAATTCGATGTAAAAACGGACATCGCCGGGAACGTAGCGCAGCCAGTCGATTTCCGGAGACGCATCGGTTTGGGCAAATACGGTCGGAGGTGCAATCGCGAAGACGACTAGAAGGGCGGTGGCGCAGCGGCTGGAGCGGAGCGGTCCGACTTTCGGCTCAATTAACCTTGTGCGCGAAGGAGCGCCGGCAGGCCCAGGCATTTGATTCGATCGCTAAAAACGAATGATGCCTTCATCGGCATCCTTCGCCTCGACCGGGCGGGCAGGCTCCAGCGCCTCGGTGAAGGGAATGAACAGGGCGTTGAGCAAAGTCACTTCGGGATCGACCGTCGGCACGAAGGCCGGCTTCGCTTCATCGACCAGTATCTGCTGCATCTGCGAGAAGCTCTTGGCGGCCCGAACTGTTTCGGCGACAACATTCATCGCGGGGGCCGCCACGTCGTTGACGCCGGCCGCATCCGTCGCCCGCACGCTCACACCCGCGACCAAACCGCGCGGCCCGCGAACGTCGGTCGTCGGCCAGATTAATACCCCAAGAAACAACATCGCCGCAGCGGCCGGCACGCTGACGCTGAAAGCCAGCCGCCAGAATCGCTCACGAAGGGCGCGGCGGGTTTGAATATTCAGCACCGTCGAGCCAGACCGCGGCGGATTCGCGACAAACTCGGCCACCACGCGCGAAGCGAAATCGGCGGAAAGCAACGGCTCGCTTCGATCCCGCCCGACCACCTCGCCGACCGTCCGGTACAGCTCGTGCTGACGCTGGCAGGCGGGGCACTGCAAGAGATGGGCATGCACCTCGGCACTGAGGCTGGCCGAAAGCTCGCCGTCGAGATGCCGGTCTTGAAGCTGGGCTACATTGCGACAAGTCAATACCACGTCTTCACTCCTGCGGCAGATCGACTGCCGTGCCTTTGTCAGGCGCTCCGCGCGGCCGGCTCGCGAAAATCAACGAGCGACCAGTCTTCCGT
>DATMEE010000265.1:0-4263 GCA_035557035.1 Phycisphaerae bacterium | reverse complement strand
CGGGCAGCGACTATCACGGCATCAACGAACACATGCTCGCGACCGACCCTGCATACAGACTGCTCTGGACGACGCCTGCGGTCGAGCAGGGGGCCGTTCGGATTCGCCTGTTTGAAAAAATGCGGGAGACGGCCCCGCGTCGCCGCTTGACCCCCATCTATCCGCCGAGGCTCCCGGACAAACGGCCGCCGATCACCGGGATTTTCTACCTGCTTGATGCGTACCCCCCGCATCTTCCCAAGTGAATCGGGTCCCAGCCGTCGCGACAATGGCTCGGCACGGCCCGACTCAGCAATTTCCTTATAAGGTAAAGACCCCTATTTCAAAGCGGTCACCTATCGCCGAAGATAACAAACAGTTCAGCACTAAATCCAACCGAGAGAGGTCCGCGGCGCATTCTGCGCCGCGTTTTCTTTTTGTGGGGATATGCAGAAAACAAGGGAGCCCGCAGCAAGTGCGAGCTCCTGGTTCCCAACTCTCGGGCCGGAGAGTAGAGAAAGGAAAGGAAGTCTCTAATTGGGAACCTATATTTAATATAACCCGTGTCGCAAACTTTGCAAAAAGAATCCGCGACAATTTTGCAATTCACAGGCCAAATCAACTCTGATCGTCAATGGCAACGTGGTCGTTAGGCTACTCCGCGACGACGCAACGACCGACCGCCCAGTCCCGCAACGCCTGGACCCGCTCGGGCTGAATCACCGAAAGCGGCGGCGAGCCTGCCAGGCTCGCGATTAGCCGGTCCGTGTCGATGTCCTCGCCCGCGGCGAACGCTTCATAAAGTGCGGAAATGATGGCTTGTTCAATCTCCGCCCCGGTGTATCCATTCGATCGTTCACCGAGCAGCCTCAAATCGAATTTGCCCGGATCGCGCTTCCTTCGCTTTAAATGGACCGTAAAGATCTCCTCGCGCGTCGCGGTCCCGGGCAGATCGACAAAGAAAATCTCGTCAAACCGGCCCTTCCGCAGCAACTCCGGCGGCAACGCCTCGAGATCGTTGGCGGTCGCCACGAGAAAAACCGGTGCCCGATGCTCCTGCATCCACGTCAACAACGCCCCGAACATCCTCTGCGACAACCCGCCGTCCACGTTCCGGCTCGCGGCCGATGCGAACGCCTTTTCGATCTCATCGATCCACAGCACGATCGGCGCCATCATCTCCGCCTGCAGGAACGCGTCGCGCAAGTGCCGCTCCGATTCGCCGATGAACCGGTCGTACAGCGCGCCCACCTCCATGCGAAGCAGCGGGCGCTGCCAGGCCGTCGCGATTGCCTTTGCGCAATAGCTCTTTCCCGCGCCTTGCACGCCCAGCAGGAGAATGCCGCGCGGCGCCACCAGCCCGAACTTGATCGCCTCGTCACTAAAGACGTGGCGGCGCACCTCAAGCCATCGCTTGAGATTCTTCAACCCGCCGACTTCGCTCAAATCCTGCGGCGCCTCCACAAATTCGAGCAACCCCCGGCCCTGAATGATCTGCCGCTTGCGGGCCAGAACCGTGTGCAGATCGTCGGCGTCAAACCGCCGGTCTTCGGCGATGGTCTCCAGAATGATCTGGCTGACCTGCCGGCGCGTCAGCCCGCGAAGGTTCTGCAAGATGGAGTGAAATGCCCGTCGGCCGATGTCGGCCTGGATGCGCTCGTGCTCGTTCCCCGCGCGCAACACGCCGCGCACGATCAGCTCGATCTCCTCGTCGTCGGGCAGGCCGATCTCGAACCGCGCCGACATCGACTCGATGATCGCCGGCAGTTCGTCGCGATGATCGATCAGGATGAGCTGCGACCCTGTGCGCCGGCCATGCTCAATCAAGTCGCGCATCAGCCGCAGTGTTCGTTCGTCGCGGAGATGCGGCGCCAGGTCGAGAAAAACCGTCAGCGTCGAAGCGGACTGTTGCAGCAGGTAATACAACGCGCCCGCGGGATGCTCCGTTTCAGGGATGGGAGGATGATCGACCAGCAACCCGTCGCGCAGGCCTCCGTTGATCGACCACACGTTGAACGTCACCGGCGTGCGCATGACGATTTCGCGCACCAGCGTGAGGGCGAACTCCTCCTCGGAGGCCGTCGCCACGATGCAGGGATGCCGGCCGCGGATGAGCCTTTCCATGGGACCCCTGGCTTTTTCGTTCTGTGAGGGCATCTCCATGACCGGTCCACGTTAGTCGGTAAATCTGCAATCTCTGGTTAAGGCCGCGTTGAGACGCTGAAGGTATTCGTCGCGCGGAATCTCGACGACGCCGAACTGCTCAAGATGCGGCGTTGTGAACTGCACATCCAACAGGACGAAGTTTCTCGACTTCATCCGCTCCACGAGCGCCACCAGGGCTACCTTGCTCGCGTCCCGCGCCCGGTGAAACATGCTCTCACCGAAGAATGCGCCGCCCAGTGAAACGCCGTACAATCCGCCCGCCAGCGCCCCGGCCTGCCACGCTTCCACGCTGTGCGCCAAACGGCTGGCGTGCAGCCGGCAATAGGCTTCCAGAACCGCGGGCGTGATCCAGGTGCCGTCGGAACGATCCGCGCAGGCCAGCATCACCTGACGAAACGCCGTGTCAATGCGTATCTCGTATTTTCCGCTGCGGCAGGTCTGCGCCAGCGACTTGGGAGCGTGAAAACCTTCAAGCGGCAGAATCGCCCGCGGATCGGGCGAATACCACCGAATCTCCTTTCCGAACCCCATCGGAAAGGCTCCCTGGGCATAGGCCGAAATGAGGATTTTCGTTGGTAACGTGTTCAACGGAATCTCGGCGGATATGAGAATTGGGAGAGGATGATGTCCCCGAGTACCGGAACGGGGCCGGGCTACTCAAACTGAATATCTCGAAAATCGCGCGCCCCGTGCAGCACTCGAACAACCCGCAGATCATTTCCTTCCAGGAACAGATGACGAATGACTTCACACGCTTGAATCGATACCGGTCGTCGGTGACGTCGCCGCGTGAATGCCCGGCGTGCGGCAACACGCAAAGCAGATCAAATTCCCTCCAGAAGCGTTCGATGAGCCTTTCGGCTGCCATCGGCCGATCGTTGTGGACGTATTCGAGGATTTCGCCGAGGTCGTTCAACGCCAAATCCGAGACACGGAGCTGCCTCATTTCGGCGCGTTCCGCAGCCGCTCCAGGCGCGCGATCAACGCTCGACGAGCATCTTCACCGGAAAACCATCCGTCTTCATCGCCGCTTCGTTCGCCGGCTTCGAGGAGACGGTCCAACTCACGCGGCGCAAAGTCTCCGAATTCAATATCTGCCCGCAATGTTTCAATTGCCGCAACTATCATCTCTTCCGGCCTGGAGAACGCGCCGCGGCGAACCTGGTCTTCGACAAAGGCCGCCGTTTCGGGGAGGTAATTCCACATTCATCAAGACGCTCCTTCGTCCAGCCCAATCTATTCTAACTCACTAGGTTCTCACGGTCTGCGCGACAGCAACAGATGCCACGCGGCACCCCGTCCGATATGATTCCGCCCGATCATGAACCAGGAACTTCCCCGGCAGTCGAACGAACTGTGAACCCGCAAAATTCGCATCCGCGGTTCAGAAACGCCGTTATCTGATTAGCCGATGAATATAAGCCCATCGCGTATAATACGTTGAAGGATGGGTTGAGTAACACGATGGCTCTGAAGATCGACAAAGACCACCAGCGCTTCCGCCAGATCGTCAAGGGCAAAATCCGCGACGACCTCCGGAAGTTCCTCACCCGAGGCGAGCTGCTCGGCCGCGAGGGCCAGAAAACCATCAGCATCCCCGTCCGAGGCATCGAGCTGCCGCACTTCCGCTATGGCGACAACAACGACGGCGGCGTCGGCGCCGGCGATGGCAAGGGGGGCGATCCCCTGGACCCGGCCGACGGCGACAAAGGCACCGGCGGCACCGACCCCGGCCGGCACATTCTCGAAGTCGAAGTGTCGCTCGATGAGTTGGCCGACATCCTCGGCGATCAGCTTCAATTGCCCAAGATCAAGCCGAAGGGCAAGCACGCCATCACCAGCGAGAAGGATCGCTACAGCGGGATTCGAGCGACCGGTCCCAATTCGCTACGGCATTTCAAGCGCACCTTCCGTGCCGCCATGCGCCGACAGCTCATGGCCGGACTTTACGACCCTCAAAATCCCATCATCGTCCCGGTCCGCTCCGACCAGCGATTTCGCAGTTGGAAGACGGTCAAAAAGCCGCAGTCCAACGCGGTCATTGTTTACATGATGGACGTCTCCGGCTCGATGGGAGACGAGCAGAAAGAGCTGGTCCGCCTCGAAGCCTTCTGGATC
>DATMEE010000264.1:0-2794 GCA_035557035.1 Phycisphaerae bacterium | reverse complement strand
TGCTCGGCCCGAACGGCGCGGGCAAGACCACCACGCTCAAGGCGGTGGCGGGGTTGATTCCGACTGCGGCCGGGCAGATTCGGGTCATGGGCGAATCTGTTGAAGCGGGGAATACGCCGGCGCTGTCGAGAATTGGGTTCGCTCCGGATACGCCGCCCGTCTATGAAGAGTTGACCGTCCTGAATTTCCTGCGGTTCATCGCCCGGGCCTACGGCATCCGCGAGCCGATGGCCGACGAGCGGATCGACTTCTGGCTTGAGCAGCTGTGGCTGACGGAAAAGCGGGAAGCAAAGATCAAGACGCTCTCGCGCGGCATGCGCCAGCGATTGACCGTGGCCCGAACTCTCCTGCCCGATCCGACGTTGATCCTGCTGGATGAGCCGGCTGCCGGCCTCGATCCGGCCGGCCGGGTGCAGTTTCGCAAGCTGCTGGGCAGCCTGCGGGACCAGGGCCGGGCGCTGGTGGTGAGCAGCCACATTCTGGCGGACCTGCACGAATACTGCACGCACATCGCCATCATGGAGGGCGGTAAGTTGCGGCAGTTCGGGACCGTGGCGCAGGTCGTCGGCGGCAAAGACGACAATCGCTGCATGTATGACGTCGTGCTGGCACGTCCGGCGGCCGACGCGATGCGTGTGCTGAACGACATGCCGGGCGTGACCGCCATTGAGGTGCAGGGACGGAAGATCACGTTTGAGTTCGAACATGATGACGAACGTGCGGCGGAACTCCTCGCGATGATGCTCAAGGCGGGGCTTCCGGTTGCCCGATTTTCGCCGGTGGAGCACGATCTGGAGCAGGCCTACCTGCGTACCGGAATCCGTCAGGTAGATTGAACGGAAAAAAGCCGCGCCGGACCAAGACGGTATCAGACCCCCCACGGTAGTGGGGGGAGCTGGCCCGCACTTCCGTGCGGGGTTCTGAAACTGCGACCAAACCAAATCGGCGAATTTGCAGTACAATGTGAAGGGTGTT
This sequence comes from Phycisphaerae bacterium, assembly GCA_035557035.1. GTDB lineage: Bacteria > Planctomycetota > Phycisphaerae > UBA1845 > UTPLA1 > JADJRI01. The sequence continues at coordinate 1,819 of DATMEE010000264.1, read as the reverse complement.
GTTTCAGGACGTTCAAGGATTAGACCAATGACACGTCAATCTCGAAATCTGTGGTCCATGCTTGCTTTGTCGATCTGGGGGCTGCTTGGCCCGGTTGGGCACGTCATCGGTCAGGATAGCGCGACGGAAAAGGAATCCGAGGGCTCGACCGAGAAGGCCGCCGAAGAGATCACGCTGCCGGACATCGGCATCCGCATGACCCCGGACTTGTTGAACGCGATGACCTATCGCTTCGCTGAGGCCATGCGCGAGAATCTGGAGCTGAATCAGCAGCAGACCACCGACATCGAGGGCATTCTCAAAACGCACCTCGTCAAGCTGACCAACGACCACGCCGAGAACGGCCGCGATGTCATCGAAATGATGATGGCCACCATGATTCGCAACGATGGCCGGTTCCCCAAAGAGGATGCGGTCATATTCGCGAAAAAGATCAAGCCGTTGATCCAGCCCCTGCGCGATTACTTCTCAACCGTCTCCACCGAAGTCGGCAAGAAACTGGACTTCAAGCAGCGCCTGAAGTTCAGCGCCCAGATGGGCGCGGTGATGAGCGGCATGACCATTTTCGAGCAGCGCATGTTGCGCTGGGAAGAGGGCAAGGTCGGCGACAACGCGAACCCCTTCGATGATCCTGACGGCGACGATCCCGAGCAGGCCAACAGCGATCCGAATGAGCACCCGGAACATCGCAAGGCGCGCCGGGAGGTCGAGCGCTGGAGCGACTGGGAGCTGCGCATCGACAAGGGCTGGGAGGAGTATTTGAAGAAGGCGGCCGACTTCTATGAGTTCGACGACAGCCAGCGGACCAGCGGCGACAACGTCCTCAAGCAGATGAAGGAGCGGGCGGCGGCCGTGAAGACCGACGACTGGAAGGAAAAGATCAAGCAGAACCGCATTGCCAAGCGGCTGGCACGTCGCGGCGGCGGTGACCTGGGCGAGGGGCCGATCGTCTTCGTGCTGGACCGCGAATACGAGAACCTCCGCAAGCCGCTGATGGCGCTGGACGAAGAATTTAAGCGGCGGGTCGAGGAGCTTCCCACGTCAAAGCAGCGCGACTCGGCGCGGCAGAAGGCGCGAAAGTTTCTGGCGGACCGGGGGATGAAGGCGCCGCCGGTGTAGGCACTGTGATAATCTCTGTGCGGCCCTCGAACATTGGGCTACTTCGACTGTCGAATTCTCTCGACAATGGCCGTCGTGCTAAGGCCTTCGACCATCGGCGCGAGCACGACCCGGCCTCCGCGGGATTCGACGGCATCCTGACCGGCGATTTTTCGGCCTTCCCAGTCGCGTCCCTTCAGCAGCACGTCTGGCTGCAGAGTTTCAATCAGCTTCTGCGGCGTCTCTTCGTCAAAGATCACCACGTAATCCACGTCCGCAAGGCCTGCCAACAGAGCGGCACGATTGTTCTGATCGACGATTGGCCGATCTCCGGCCTTGTTCAGCCTTTTCACGGACGAGTCAGAATTCAATCCAACCACAACCACGTCGCCGTGCTCGCGGCAAAATGCGAAGGTCGCGGCGTGGCCGGCATGAAGCAGGTCGAAGCATCCGTTGGTGAAGACGACTTTCTGGCCACGCGCCCGGCGCCGCGACAGTTCCGCAGCGAGCTGCCCGGAAGTCCGTACCTTGCCCATCTCCTTATGATGCTCAAGAAAAATCTCGCCCAGCACTTCGTCGCGGGCGATGGGCACGCAGCCGAACTTCTCGACCTCCAGCCCGCCGGCGATGTTGGCCAGCGCCGCCGCCTCGCGCAACGTGCCGCCAGCCGCCAGTGCGACCGCCATCGCTGCCAAGACTTCGTCACCCGCGCCGGTGACGT
>DATMEE010000263.1:0-2575 GCA_035557035.1 Phycisphaerae bacterium | reverse complement strand
CAGATCGTCCGCCACCGGTTCTTCAGCTTTCGCGGCGTGATCTTCGATGTCGACGCGGTCTTCGCCAATACCGAGGAGTGGTACCAGGCGATTCCCGAGGAAATCCGGCCGTCCAAGGATCAGCCGTTCTATCATCTGCTCGCGGAGAATGACGAGACCGAATACATCGCTTACGTTTCGGAGCAGAACCTGCTTCCGGATGAAAGCGGCGAGCCTGTCCGTCATCCGCAGGTGCGCGACCGATTCGGCAGCTTCGAGCAAGGCCGCTACCGAAGCCGCGAAATGCCGAACTAGGTTTCCGGCTTGTAAAAGAAAACAGGGCGCCGCGAGGCGCCCTTCGTCGTTTTACGCATGCGATTCTGTCGCTCTATTGCGTGCCACTTTGCTGCGCTTCGAGAAGTTGCTGCTTGGCTGCTTCGGCGCGCCGCTCGAGCTCCTCCTGCAGCCGCTGGCTATTTGCCTGCGCCTCCGCCTGCGTAATCCCCGGCCCGTCATAGATGGCCGTGAAGCCGACAAGGCTCAGGTCGAAGTTCACCGGCTTGCCCTGCGGGTTGAGCATGGAGATGAGCATCGTCCCGCCCTGCTTGAGCCGCTCGATGAAATCGTCGTTGATCTCGCCGAGCGCCAGACACTCATTCGGAGTGCAGACCACGTATTTCACGCCCGTCGGCTCGCCGTCGTCGATCTTGATCTGCACGCCGGGCTGGATCAGCGCCACCGGCGGCACGGCGATCTGCACGAGCCGCTTGCCTTCACGCTCAATGATCATGAACTGCGCGATCGGCTGGCCGGTGGCCGCGAGCCGCCTGCGCTCGGTGTGGCACTCCTCTTTCTCATTCACAGTGCCGCAGACTTTGGTCCAATCCGGCTGCGGGACACTTGACGGAGCGGCCGTGCCCGGAGCCGCCTCAGCAGCGGGTGCTTCGGCGGCCGGCGCTTCGGCGTCCTGCGCGAAGGCGGGCGCCCAGCCAAGCAGCGCCGCGGCCAGCGCCGCGCCGGTCGCGAGCCCGACCGGACCCGATCTCTTGCGCATGAATGTCATAGAAAGATCCTCAGTCTGGCGCTGCCGTTCTCGGGCCGAAAGCGCGCGTTCCCCGGCCCTCTGACCGCCAAATTTGGCGACAGAGTGGCCCTCCGGCAGCCCTCATACCCGCGATTTGCCAAAGATTCCAGATTGTCGCAGAGTCCGGCCGCATTCCAGGTGCAGGATTCGCACTGGAGCAGCTTCAAGGAGCGATCGTGGGAGCCGTTGGAACCGCCGCGATTCGTCTCGGCCGCGGGGGGTGCGCGGTCGCCTTCATGTTCGGCTCGGCCATCGCGTTCGCGCAGGCCGAGCCGAAGCATGGAATCGCCATGCACGGCGAGCCGGCGCTGGCTGCGGATTTCTCGCACTTCCCCTCCGCCAATCCGGACGCGCCGAAGGGCGGCTCCATCGCTTTCGCCGGTAGCGGGACGTTCGACAGCCTCAACCCCTTTATCGTGAAGGGCACGGTGCCTGACGGGCTGTGGGGCCGCAGCGTTGCGTTCTGGGGCAACAACGTCTGGGAAAGTCTCCTCGTCCGCAATTGGGACGAGCCGTTCACGCTCTACGGCCACCTGGCGGAGTTCGTGGAAGTACCCGACGACCGCTCCTGGGTCGAGTTCACCATGAACCCGAACGCACATTTTTCCGACGGCATGCCGGTGACGACGGCCGATGTCGCCTTCTCGTTTGAGCTGCTCAAGGAGAAAGGCCGCCCGCAGGGCTGGTACGAGAAGATCGCGAGCGTCGAAGAGAAGGGGGAAGGAAGAATTCGCTTCGTCTTTGGCGACGGCTTCGACCGCGAGCTGCCGCTGATCGTCGCGCTGATGCCGATCTTTCCGAAGCACGCCACCGACGCGGACACTTTCGACCGGACCAGCCTAGAACCCTTCGTCGGCAGCGGCCCCTACACGATCGGCGCCGTCAACGCCGGCAAGACGGTGACGCTGAATCGCGACCCGAACTACTGGGGCGCCGAGCAGCCGGCGAAACGCGGCTTCGATAATTTCGAAGAGGTTCGCATCGAGTATTTTCGCGACGCCAACAGCCTTTTCGAGGCCTTCAAGCGCGGTCTCTACGATCTTAATGTCGAGGCCGACCCGACGCGCTGGGCGACCGGGTACGAATTTCCCGCCGTAGCCGACAGTCGTGTCGTGCTCGACGAATTCGAGTCGGGCACGCCGAAAGGCATGAACGGCTTCGTCTTCAACCTCCGCAATCCGCTCTTCCAGGATGTCCGCGTGCGCGAGGCGCTCGGCTACGTCCTCGATTTCGAATGGATCAACCGCAACCTCTACAGCGACAAGTATCGGCGCAGCGGCAGCTACTTCGAAGGATCGGAACTTTCCGCGCTCGGGCGTCCGGCAAGCGATCGCGAGCGCGAGCTGCTCGCACCTTTCACTTCAGATCTGCGCGCCGACATCATGGACGGGACCTGGGCCCCGCCGGTCAGCGACGGCTCCGGGCGCGACCGCAACAATCTGCGGAAAGCAGTCGACCTTCTCCGTGACGCCGGCTACGACGTACAGGACGGCACGCTCGTGAACAAGGAAA
>DATMEE010000262.1:0-2695 GCA_035557035.1 Phycisphaerae bacterium | reverse complement strand
TTTGAAGGCGAACTTGCAGACCTTCGGCGCGACGTTGGTGGTCGCGACGGTGTACATCGTCGGGTTCCTTCTGGCGGCGGACGAAGTGTTGATCTACCTGCCGCGCCTGATTCGCTGGTCGCGCGAGCGCGGGCAGGAACTCATCGCCGCCCTCCGTGGCGCCGGCCAGGTCCGCCGCACCCTCACGCCCGTGCTCATGGGCGCGGGCAATAACGCGCCGGTCGTGTTCGCCCCGACGACTCGACGAAAACGCGCCGCGGCCGTCCCCCAAGAAACGGACACTCCCGACGTCACCGATGAGCAGGAAGTCGTGCAGACCCTTGAGGAAGACACCGCAGGTGATGCGACGGCCGACGATCTCATCAGCGTCGATGGCGACGCCGCGGATGCCGACGAAGCAACGCCGAAGGACAGCCCGATCAACCGCGAGCTGGTCATCCGCATGTTGGGCAAAGAACGCGCCCAGGGGAAGATTCCCCCCAGCGCCTGGCCAAAGGAGCTGGGCGACTACGTGCTTCCGCCGCTCGCCCTGCTGGGGGACCCCGAAACCCGCTACAACGAATCGCAGGAAGCCGTCGTCCGCGAGAAGGCCGAAATCCTCGAGCGCACGCTCCAGGAATTCCGCATCGACGTGCGCGTGGTCGAGATCGACACCGGCCCGGTCATCACCATGTTCGAGCTGGAGCTGTCGGCCGGCACCAAGGTGAGCCAGATCGCCTCGCTCTCCAATGACATCGCCCGGGCACTCAAGGCCCCCGCCGTCCGCGTCGTCGCCCCAATCCCCGGCAAGAACACGGTCGGTATCGAAGTGCCCAACACCGACAAGGAAAAAGTCCGCATCAAGGAACTGATCATGCTCGGCGGCGTACGGCCGACCAAGATGGCCCTGCCCGTCTTCATCGGCAAGGACGCCAGCGGCAATCCGCTGATTCAGGACATCGCTTCCATGCCGCACATGCTCGTGGCCGGCACCACCGGCTCGGGCAAGTCCGTCGCGATCAACACGCTGATCATCTCGATCCTGATGACCCAGCGGCCCGACCACGTGAAGCTGATTCTCGTCGATCCGAAGGTGGTCGAGCTTTCTATGTTCAAGGAAATTCCCCACCTGATGTGCCCGATCGTCACCGACATGCAGAAGGCCGCGATGATCCTCGAATGGGCCACGCAGAAGATGGACGAGCGCTACGAGCTGCTCGCCGAGGCCGGCGTGCGCGACATCAAGAACTTCAACGCGCTCGGCAAGGAAAAGATCTACGATCGTTTCCAGCCCGCGACGGAAGAAGAGAAGATGCAGATTCCCACGCATCTGCCGTACATCGTGATCGTCATCGACGAATTGGCCGACCTGATGATGACCAGCGGCAAGGAAGTCGAGCTGTTCCTCAGCCGCCTCGCACAGAAGAGCCGCGCGGTTGGCATTCACCTCGTCGTCGCCACGCAGCGCCCGCAGGCCAACGTCGTCACCGGTCTCATCAAGAGCAACCTGCCCTGCCGCATGGCGTTCCGGGTCGCCAGCCGCATGGACTCGCGCATCGTGCTCGACCAGAACGGCGCCGAAGTCCTCATGGGCGAGGGCGACATGCTCTTCCTTCCGCCGGGCTCCTCCAAGCTGGTTCGTGCGCAGGGCACCTACATCGAGGACGATGAGCTTAAAGCGGTGCTTTCCGATCTTGCGAGCAAGGCCCAGCCCCAGTTCCACCACGAGTTGCAGCGACTCTCGCCCGGCATGGCCGAGTCCGACAGCGAGCGCGACCCGCTCTTCGACAAGGCCGTGGACATCATCGTGGCCAGCGGCCGCGGCAGCGTGAGCTTGCTTCAGCGGCGACTTGAAATCGGCTATTCGCGGGCCAGCAGGCTCATCGAGCAGATGGCCCAGGCCGGCCTGGTTGGCGACTACAAGGGCAGCCAGGCTCGCGAGGTGGCGATCACGGAGAAGGAATGGGCCGACATCAAGAAGCAGCGCGACCGCGAAGTGGGCGAGGGCAATTTCCGCGGCGATATGAATGCGAGCGAGGACGACACGTACGGCACGGCCGACATCGATGACGACGATGGTGCAGGCGTGCCCGATCTGATCGACGAGGACAGCGATCTGCGCGAATAGGATCGTAACGGCGTCATTCTGAGCGCAGCGAAGAATCTGGCTGAACGACAAAGCGACTCTGGAATCAAAATGCCCTCTGTACTCTCGGCAAGATGCTTCGTCGCTGCTGCTCTTCAGCATGACGCAGCGCGAACTTCGCGGAGAACGGATTCAACTTTGAAACGTTCCAGTCCTCGGTGCATTTCAGCCGCGGCTCTGCGGCCGCGCTCTTGTCGCTCGAAGCCACCGGCGACAACGCGACGATCTCGTTCAACGATGTCTGCGTTGATTTTGAAGCAGGCGAGGTGAACGCCGACGCCTGCGCCGATTTCGACACGAGCGACGTCGGATTCATTGATCTTCCGGCCGGCGGCGAAACCGATTTCCCGGCCGATTTTCCCGAGCAACCGACATTCAACGCGGACGAAGCGGACAACAATTAGCCGCGCAGCGGCCAGAACAGCGCCGCGCCCGTCAGGAAGCGGTCAACGCTTGACGGCAGAACCAGGCCGGAATCTGGGCAGAAAGGTATCGCCTTTCGGGCATTGCCTGTCATTCTGAGCCGTAGCCCATTCGATGACTCACCGCTTCCTTACGGGCGCGGCTCTG
>DATMEE010000261.1:0-3933 GCA_035557035.1 Phycisphaerae bacterium | reverse complement strand
CCCGCGGGCCAAGCTGATGAACCGCATCAAGCTGATCAACCGGGAGCACATCGACGCGGGGCTGGCGCGCGGGAAGGGCGTCTATGTGGCACTGTGCCACTTCGGCTCGCACTACATCGCCGGGCTGATGATGGCGATGCTCGGATACGAGATTTCGGGGCTGCGCGATCCGAAGGAGAGCCATGTTCGCCGCTACATTCAGGACAAGTATCGCGAGAGTTTCCCCGAAGTGAAGAAGCTCCAGGTTTTTCCGGCCAATTCATTTCCCAGGCAGGTTTACCGGCGATTGCAGGGCAATACGATTGTGACGAGCCTGATCGACCCCGACCGGCGGCGCGGCGAGAACACGAAGACGGCGAGCGTGCGCATGTTCGGCGAGGACAGGGAGATTCTCGCGGGGCCGCTCCAGATCGCCTTCCGCTGCGGCGCCACGATGCTGCAGGGGTTCGTCGTGTCGCGGCGAAATTTCTATTACCAGCTCATCGTCACGCCGCCGCTGATCGAGCCGGGCCGGGAGCGGGACGACGAGGAAACGCTTGCGGTCGTCGCGCAGCATTACGCGGATCGTGTGGAAAAGTTCGCCCGCGAGAATCCGGATCACTTGATGAATATCTGAGGAAGGGATTGCGTATCCGCCGAGATTTTCATGTTGCAATATTTTCCATTTAGCGAAAGGAACCGCCCCGTTTAGCCGCGGCCCGACAGAGCCCCGTCGAGTGCGAAAGAATCTCGTCGAACGATGATGGCCCCTCGGCATCTATTGCTTCAAGAGGGACCCGGACCTTTCAGGTCTGGGCTAAACGAAGGGATCGCGGAGGATGGTGATGGCAAACAAGGTGAAACTCGTTGCCTTCGCGGGCAGCACGCGCACGGAATCTTTCAATAAGAAACTCGTGAAGATCGCCGTGGAAGGCGCCCGCACGGCCGGCGCGGACGTGACGCACATCGATCTGCGCGATTACGAGATGCCGCTCTATGACGGCGATCTGGAGGCGCGTGAGGGGCTGCCGCCTCAGGCCAGGCGGTTCAAGGAGCTGCTCGTCTCCTCGCATGGATTCATCATCAGCTCTCCCGAGTACAACAGCTCGATCAGCGGCGTGCTGAAAAATGCCATAGATTGGGCATCGCGGCCGCAACCCGGTGAGCCTTCCCTCGTGGCCTTCACCGGAAAGACCGCCGTGTTGATGTCGGCCTCGCCGGGGGCCTTGGGCGGCCTTCGCGGGCTGGTCCATCTCCGGGCGATTTTGAGCAACATCAACGTTTTGGTGTTGCCGCAACAACAGGCGATCAGCAAGGCCGGCGAAGCCTTTTCGCCCGACGGGAGCCTGAAGGACGCGAAGATGCAACAGGGGGTGACCGATCTGGGCCGGCGGCTGGCCGAAATGACTGGAAAGTTGTTGACCGCCTGATCCGGCCTTTTCGGACCGCTCCCTGATTTATTTCGCTTGATCGGAGACATCAGGCGATCGAGCCCCGATCCCGCTGCCGCCGATCCGATGATCGGATAGAATGATCGAAGATCGGCCGCGGCAGGGTGGACATCGCACGCCTTTCGCGATTCGGATGCTCGGAGCCCTTGACCGTGACGGCGTTGCCGGCCTTCAACTGGATCTATAGATGCGCGTCGTAGATCGCATGAACCGTCGTTCCGTTTCGATGGCAATCGCCATCTTGCTTGTCGCCGCGCTGGCGACCGGCTGCGACCCCAACCTCAACGGCTTGAACCCTCCCAATACGGCCGGTACGAACTTCGCCACCGCCAGTCTTATCACCTACGACGCCAATAATCGGGCGAATCTCTCCGGGACTGTCCAAGGTGACGAGGTCGATGTTTTCGACCTCGGTGCGATGTCGACGGGCGATCGAATCATTATTTCGGTGAACGCCGACATCGGCAGCCCGCTTGATCCGACCATCGCGGTTTTTGACGGGGCTGAAGAGGTTTTCGCCGTCAACGACGATGTGGACCTCCAGGGCCGCAATTTCAACTCGGCGGTGGATGATTTCGTCGCTGTCGCCGACGATCACTACTATCTTGCCGTCACAAGATACGTCGACGCGCTGGACGGAGGGAGCTACAACGCGTCAGTCGAGATCGTCCGCGGGGGTCAAATTCCTGAAAGACCCACGCAGTTTCTGCTTCTGAATTTTGCCGGCGGGCAGTTCACGATCAATGGCCAGGGGTCCTTCAATCTCGACCCGTTCGACGCCGCGGACATCGACGCGGACTACGCCGGACAGACCGTCGCGGTTAAGTCTCGAATACTGGAAACGGTTCAGGAAAACTTCGCGGGCACCGGGTTAGTCATCCATTCCTCCGATGAGAATCCGAATCTCGACGGGTGCACTTTCAGCACGATCCACTTTGGGGCGTTTACCGGAGACAAGTTCGGCGTGGCCGACGACGTCGATGGCGGAAACAAGGATCGGTGCGACAACGGTATTGTTTTCACCGATCAGTTCGATGACCCGTTCGCCGTGCAACCAACCACCGCCGGGATCGGGGTCGCCATCGGCAACGTCGCCTCGCACGAGGCCGGCCATCTACTCGGCTTGAATCACGTCGCCGACATTTCGGCGCTGATGGACAACACCGGGTCGGCCAGCACCCTTCTGGCGGATCAGGATTTCAAGAGCGCGCCGCTCAGCCGGTCCATCTTTCCGTTCGGCGACCAGAACGACGTGAAGCTGCTCAATCGCGTAATTCCTTAGTGATTCCGTAGGGTGGGTCGGCCTTTATGACCCACCTGCTCGCAGGACCGGCGCCACCGCAGAAGGTGGGTCATAAGGCCGACATACGTTATTCCCATGTGCCGACGAAGTGTCCCAGCAATGTTTTATCGCATGACCGACCACGGCTGACTGATGGCGCGGCGTAGATCGTCTCATTTGAATCGTCCGCGGAATCGGTCGGCCGGATATTTTTGCGCGTTTTTCACCAGCTTGTCGCGCAGGGCCTCGTCGATGTCGATCTTTAGGGCGTTGGCGAAGGAAATGGCATAGCACAGAATGTCGGCCAGCTCCTCGCGGATTTGCTCCATCGCCTCGGGATCATCGCGGAGATTCGCGCGCGAGCCGTCCGAATCGTGCCACTGAAAATGCTCCATCAGCTCGGCCGCCTCGATCGCGATGGACATGGACAGGTTCTTGGGCGTGTGAAACTGCGCCCAGTCCCGCTCGGTGACAAATTGATTGACCAACTGCTTCAATTGATCGACGGTGGTGCTGGCGTCCGACATGTTCCGCGTCTCCCTGAAAGGCATCAAAAGCTCACAGTGAGATTGTGCCGCGGACGCCGCTGGACTTCAAATGCGCCGATGAAGGCGCGCCCCTCCGGTCAAATAGCCGGCGTCGCGGGAACCCGATCGAAGGGTGGGAGATGAGTTAGGCCCGCAGGGCCGTCGCCATCAGGTTGTCGCCCCAGCGGGACATTCGCAGAGCGGGAAGATCTCTGGCCGCACGATGGATGAAATCACTTGCCTGTTCCAGAGTTGCCGGAGAATGATCCCGCAAGTCCGCCCAATCGCCGGCTCCGGCCGCAGCAGTCAGGATGGACCGGATCCGCGACCGCATGAATCGAGGCAGCCAGCTCAACAACCGCGCAAACTCGGGCCGTGAGTTCAGGGAAGCATACTGATAATGCGTGTAGGCGTGCGTCTCGATCCGGCGGAACCCGCATCGTTCGAGCAGATGCGTCAGAGCCGTGGCATCAAACAGATTGATATGAAAGGGATTGATGCCCAGCCATCGCGACCGGCCAATCCGGCGCCAGAATCCTCCCCAGTTGGGGGTATCGATGCACACGCTGCCTCGGGGCGCAAGAACCCGGTACACGTCTTTCAGCAGGTCGCGCGGATCGGGAACGTGCTCGATCACGTCGCCGAGAAACACCACGTCGAAGGGCGGCAGCGTCGAAGCGTGTCGTGCCAGCAT
>DATMEE010000260.1:0-5830 GCA_035557035.1 Phycisphaerae bacterium | reverse complement strand
CCGTAGCCGCGATGTACGCGGCGCTGAAACCTTCAGTCGTCATCCACCTCGCCGCCGAGGTCGGCGGCATCGGGGCGAACCAGGCCAATCCCGGACGATTCTTCTATTCCAACCTGGCGATGGGACTGCACCTCATCGAGCACGCCCGCCGCAACAACATCAAAAAATTCGTCCAGATCGGAACGGTCTGCTCCTATCCCAAGTTCACCGCTGTTCCGTTCCGTGAAGATGACCTCTGGATCGGTTATCCCGAAGAAACCAACGCCCCCTATGGTGTCGCCAAGAAGGCACTGCTGACCATGCTCCAGGCCTACCGCGCCCAGTACGGCCTCAACGGAATCTACCTCATTCCCGTGAATCTCTATGGCCCGCACGACAATTCTGATCCGCAGACCAGCCACGTCATTCCCGCCATGATCCGCAGATTCTTGGAAGCAAAGAAGACCGGCGCGCCGCGCGTCGAACTCTGGGGCACCGGCAACGCCAGCCGCGAGTTCCTCTACGTCGAAGACTGCGCCAAGGCCATCGTGACCGCCACTCAAAAATACGAAAGCGCGGAGCCGGTCAATCTCGGCACGGGCGAGGAAATCACGATTCGCGATCTTGCCGAAAAAATCCGCGCCATCGTCGGCTACGAAGGCGAGATTACCTGGGATGCAACCAAATCCGACGGCCAGCCGCGACGGCGGTTAGACACCTCGCGGGCGGTCGCATCATTCGGATGGCATGCGGAAACAAGTCTGAATTTCGGACTGCGTCGCACGGTTGACTGGTATTGCGGAACCGGACGAAGGTAAGAACGATTTTTCGCGTCCGGCGTTTACCGCTCCCTCACAGTCGCGGCTCTGTTTTACCGCCGCAGCTTGTCGATCTTCGCCGCCAGAATAAAATCGTTCTCGCTCAGCCCCTTGATCGCGTGCGTCCACAGCTCGATCTTCACCAGCCCCCACGCCAGATAAATATTCGGATGATGCCCCTCCGCCTCCGCCAATTCCCCGACGCGGTTCACGAACGCCCGGGCCGACTTGAAATCCGGAAAGCTGAACGATCGCACCAGGTGATACTCCTTCTCTACCCCCCAGCCGTCGAGTTGTCCCAGCAGCTCGTTGACCTTGGACTTGTCCAGCGCCGGCGTGTCGCCTTCGCACGGACCGCATTTCTTGCTCGCGAGATCAGCCACGTCAGGCCTCCATTCTTGATTGGATATTTGAGAAGCGTTTTGCGGAGATTCTAGCCGCGTTTGCCGGCACTTCCGCCGCGAAGCGGCCCGTAGACTGAGCCGCGCCCGTAAGGAAGCGGTCACCCCCCGAACGACAGCAATCGCTCACACAGAATAAGTCACTCGCCGCGCCTCGGCACAATCTTAAAGATAATCCCCGCGGGCTCGATATCCCACCGCTCGCGAATCCACGCGGGCACGTAGTCCGGCGCGTCTGAGCAAATGAAGGCCTTGCCGGCGCGGACAAACGGCTCGACCGCCTCAGGCGTCCGATCGATCACCGGCGGCCGCGGGAACGTGTCGTGCCCGGTCGTCAGCGTCACGCCCCGATGATGCCCCTCGATGTCGCGCACGTAGACCAACACATTCTTGATCGTCGTGTCCGCATAGAGCAGCCCATCGGGCGCGGCCGCCTGAAGCGCTTCCTCGGCAAATCGCCTCGCGCTGTTCTCGCCACACTTCCAGGGCTGAATGAAATATGCCAGGGTGTCCCGATAGGGAATCTCCCGCTTCGCTCCGATGCTGATGTCGTAGGACCTGAACACAGTCGGCGCTGCCGCGTACACCGCGATCGGAAGCAAACCCAGAATCATCATTACGCCGGATGCAGCCACAATCGCCGCCCCGGTTCGCCGCGAAGCCGACATTTCGTTCTTTTGATGCGGCGGAACGGAAACCGCGTCGCCAGTCCCGGTCCTCCGCTGCAGCGGCCGCATCAACCACTCAGCGCCCAGACCGATGCCCAGCGCCGTCAAAACATAGCACGGCGTAAAGAAGACAAACTGATCGGGAACGGGATAACGAAAGGCGAAGACGAAATCAACCGCGAAGACGATACCACAAAAAATGGCCATCTGCCGCGTGCGCGGATGCCGCAACGCTTGCCACAAGCCGATCGGGCCAAGCATCAGCAGCGGGGTCGGAAAATTCATCAGAAAGAATTGGGCGGTCCGAACCAGTTGCCGCGCTGGCGAAAAAGTCAGCGCCAGCACCTTGTTCGCCCGCTCCTCCGGCCCGACCGCGGCCAATTTGAGCGTCTCAAACACGCCACCGCCGTCAGCGATGTCTTTCGCAATCAGCACCCCGTACGGCAAAACGCCGAGCAGAAACGCGCCGGCCGCCCCGGCCAAATGATGAACGCGAATTGCGCGGCTCCGTAATGACCAGAGGATGAGCGTGAGGTATGCGGGCGTGTGCAAAAGCGCGAGCAAGTGATTTGAAATACTCAACCCATTCGCAAAGAGCGCAAACGCCAGCCAGCGAAACTGCCTTTGATCGAGAAAGCGTTCGACAAAATAAAGTTCAATCAGCAGGCCCAGCGCATAGAGATTGTAGACCTCGGCGATGACGCTGTGCGTCCAGAAAGTGTGGCTCACCGCGAGTGCGATCGTCCCGACGACCGCGGACGTTCGAGAGCGGGTCAGGTTCAACAGCAGCCGCATGGCGACCGCGACGGCGCACGCGCCGCACAACGCGGAAAAGAGATTGACGCGAAACGCGAAATTCTCAAACGGCAGCGCCAGCGCAAGGCCGCGAGCCAGCAAAATGTACAACGGATGCGCGAGGGGCAGCCCGCTCTCGCCGCGCAAATCGTTGAAATACACGCGATGCTGAAACATCGCGCTGTCCTGCCAAAGCACGCCCGGCGCGGCCGTCAGTCCATACAAAAGGACGGCTGTCAAGAATGCGACTGCGGCCAGGATTGAGTTCAGCCTCGAGCTATCCCGATCGCCCGCTTCCATTTTTTCCTTGAGCGGCCCTTCGCCGCGCCCGGCATGATGCTTCGCGTTCACGGATGGATCAGACCACTACGCCGTGCTGGGCGAGCAGCGACTTGAGAACGGGAATCGACTGCGTCCGTTCGAGGTTCTCAGTCGCCAGCGTGATGCCGAACTCCTGCTCCAGCGCCCCGATCAAATTGATGTGATTCAATGAATCCCAGGTATCCACCCGATCCGGCGTCAATTGATCGGTCACCGTATCCTCGTCGACCTGCAAAATCGCCGCGATGATTGATTTGAATTTATCCGAATTGGTCATGCCCGAATCCATTGCCCCGGCCGGCTATTCAACGGCAACCCGAATCCAATCGGGAATCGGCTCAACCCCCGCCGCGAGGTTCGCTTCCCATAGTTGAATATCGCCCGAGTCCCTTGCCCGCCTCAATCCGCATTGCTCGAAAAATCCTGAAAACGGCCTGTTCTTCGCCGTCGGAACAAACTCAGCTTCCAGCCGCCGGCCCCCGGCCTCGCGCGCCTTTTCGGCGATCCACCTCAGGAAGGATTGTTCCACTGTCCGGCCCAGAATCCGGCAACTCATCAGAAAGAGCGGAACTCTCCAGGTTTCCACGCCTCGGTCAACCACGGCCATCCCGATTACGCCATTGTCGCCGAACCGGTCCGCCAACGCCACCGTGACAACCCAATGCTGATCGTCGGTCATAAACCGGCGGATGTCGTCCTCGGTGCATCGCACCGTGTGCATGTTAAACTGGTTGGTCCGATTCGTCATCTGCGAAGCGCGGCCCACGTGCGGCAGGTGATTGACGTAGAGCGTCATGGCCATCTCGAGCTGCCGGTAGAACGCGGGCATATCGACTACCACGGCCTGAAGCTGCCGGCGCCCGGTCTCGGCTTGATACAGCTCGCCCCGTTTGCGGTCCTCCTCGGAGATGGTCCATTGCTCGAAGCAGTCCAACGCATCAATCGACGCCGAATAGCCGGCCGGGTCGGCGGGCAGTTGCACCGTCAGGACTTCCGGCAGTGACTTTCGCATGAGATCACATTCGACCGGGCTGTCGTCCATGAAAACGAAGCTGTCGATTCCGAGATTCAGCTCATCGGCGATTTCGCGCAGGGCCGGCGGCTTGGGATTCCAGCTTACCTTGGTCGACGCGAAGTGCCTGGCCCGCAGCACCATTTGCGGATGTTCCGCAAGCACTTGCTCGACCGAACCCGGCTCATTCTTGCTCGCAATCGCAAGAATGACCCCCCGCTGATGAAGATCGAGCACGCGTTTCTGAAACTCCACGAACGCATTCCCGGGAAAGTCCTGTCCGAGTTGAATGCCGTTCAGCCCCACGTCGCCGATCACCCCGCCCCAGAGCGTGTTGTCCGCGTCGAGCACCAGAACTTTCTTCGACAGGCCAAACAGCGGCCGTAGATGAGAAACGTAAAATCCCGCCAGACGCCAGTAATGGCCGCTCGCCACCGGAATTCGCGCGAACAATCGCGTGCGCGGATCGCACCAGCGCTCGCGGTCGACCCGTGCCACCAGTCCGTCATAATCCATCACGTACAGATTTGGAATGTCGCGCGAAAGCTGCTGCAAGCGTGCATTCGCGTCTCGAAGCGTCGAGGCCTGAGAGTGCGGGCCGCCCGCGTCGGCAATGCCCAGCGCCGGCGAAAGCGGCATCTCGTAATTCTGCATCAGCACCGGGGCGCTCGACCGCTCACGAAACGTCCGCAGCGCGGTTCCGAGCCGGGTGAACCATTCGCCGAGAATGTCGCCTGCCTCCCGCGGACTTATACCGTTGAAGCTGTCGTAAAGCGCGGGACAGACATCCGGCAATCGAACCGCGAGCAGGACCGCCTGCGGACCGCCGGCGTTCAAACCCGACGATGGATCAATCAACTCCTGCTCGAAACGGCCGTAAGGCGCGACATAAGTTTCAAAACGAAAACCCGCCCGCAATCCGTGAAGCTCGATCGAAGCCTTCAGCGGATCCATCGTAAATGACGACAGACACGCCAGCCTCAACGGAACGCGCCCAAGAAGGTCGGCCAAAGCATCGATCTGTCGGCCCGCCTGATTGATCCGCACCAGAGTTGGCTGCGCCGCCACCGCGTCGAGGACCGCAATGGCCGACGCGGCGTCCGTGATTTCGGCTTTTGGCTGCGAGTTCAGTTCTGGCATGGATGGCGAGGCCTGTCCGACTCTTTACGATTCATTCCCGGCTTCGGATCGCTTGCCGGCAACGTCCGCGGCGTCTGCTTCCAATAACTCGAGCATGAACCCCTGATACATCGTAAAGGCGACCCGCCGGCCATTAAATGCCACCGCGGGCTTTGGCTCGGAAATGATCCGCACGCCATCCACGCGCAGCCGTTCCAACTCGCGATCCAGCTCCCGGACCTGGTGACAGACGTGATACAGCCCGATCCCGCGCTTGAGAATTCCCTGCAAGT
This sequence comes from Phycisphaerae bacterium, assembly GCA_035557035.1. Taxonomy (GTDB): domain Bacteria; phylum Planctomycetota; class Phycisphaerae; order UBA1845; family UTPLA1; genus JADJRI01. The sequence goes on along the minus strand of DATMEE010000260.1, from coordinate 424 downwards.
GCGATCCGGCCCCCGTCGGCTGAAGAAGTTCGATCCGCATGCCTGCCAGTCTGACGAACCGAATCGAGACCTCCTGCAGCGGGTCGACGAATTCTTGCGGCTCGGCCTCTGCACCGAAAACACGGATATAGAATTCGACGGCCTGATCGAGGTTCGTCACCGCGACTCCAACGTGGTCGAAAGCGCCGATCTCCGGCAACATCAGCGGTCGTAAGTTTGTCATTCGCCAGCCTGATTTTCGGATTGCGAAATTTTGTTCAACCCGCGCTCCGCTCCATTTTCGTTACTCATCTTCGGGCTAAGCCGCAGCGGCTTCCTCCAGCCGATGTGCCGGCCGCGCGGAACTCCGCCAAAGTTCGAGAACGGCGGCACCGATCTCAGCAGTTCCGTGTTGGCATGCACAATCGCGCCGCGTCCGATCGTC
>DATMEE010000259.1:0-2509 GCA_035557035.1 Phycisphaerae bacterium | reverse complement strand
CGACGCTCTCAGCGCGCCGACCTATGTCGAAGACAAGGAGTCCGGCGAGCTGCGGCGTCCTCATCATATCGATTTGAAATCGGGCAAATATCGTGGCCGCCAGATTCTGGAAGCCAAGGGAGACTTTTGAGCGTAACGCTTCGCGGCCGAGACTTCGGAACGCGGGGCGTCGCCATACTTATTGGCAAACGGCTCGGGCCGGCCAGCGAGGGAACAGAGATGGAGAGTGACCAATGATCCTCAGCATACCGTGGCTTATCGTCTCAATCATCCTTTACAACTTGATTGCCTTCTCGTCGGCGTGGCCGGCTCCGGGGACCGCGGGGCCCAACGTGTTCAACGAGTCGCTGGTCAGCTTCGACTTGATCTCGGGTGCAAACTGGGCACTGACAGTGGGCGATCTCGTCACCATCATCACCCTGGTGCTGCTGTTCATCGAGTTGATCAAGGCGACGCGGACAGGTGGCTCATCGATCGTGGATCATGCGTTCTCCATGGTCCTGTTCATGATCTGCGGTATCGAATTCCTTACCGTTCAGCAGGCCGCGACATCGGAGTTCTTTTTCATTTTGATTGTGACCCTGATCGATGTCGTCGCCGGATTTTCAATTACCATCCGCGGAGCGCGCCGCGACTTCGGATTTGGTGGAGCGGGCGGCGAGTGAGTGTCCTCCTGGGGCAGCCCACCGATCGACAACTTGGGAAGGGCGCTCGAAACGGCGCCCTTTATTTTTGGATCCTGACACTTGGCATCGTCACTGACTACAGCGCCGCCGAATGCATTCAATGCCGATCTCATCGGCGAAGTGGCAGTGGAGATTGGTCTTACGGCGGCGATCGTTTCCGTCGACGACGGCAATCCGCGTATTCTCGTGGTGAAGGCTGGCGGTGGCACGCCCGAGCAGCGCGCCGCGTTGCCTTTCGGCCTATTCGCGCCGCTGGATCACCGGACTCTCGAGATCGGGCTTCGAGCCTGGGTGCAGGATCAAACCGGGCTTGAGCTCGGATATGTAGAGCAACTCTATACGTTTGCCGACCGCGGCCGCCATGCGAGGCAAGGCGACGTTGGTTTTCAGGTCGTATCCATCGGCTATCTGGCGTTGACGCGCTCCGGCGCGCTTTGCGGCCTAAAGCATGGTGACTGGCAGAGCTGGTACAACTACTTTCCCTGGGAAGATTGGCGGACCGAACGTCCCGCTATCCTGACCGAAGAGATTCTGCCTCGGCTGGGCACATGGGCGAAGAAGTCGGAACCGAGAGGAGCACCGCCCCGCCCGCTGTCGCGCCAGGAACGCTTCGAGATCTGCTTTGGTGGCGAGCGTGGCTGGGACGACGAGAAAGTCCTCGACCGCTATGAGCTGCTCTACGAGGCCGGTCTCCTCCTAGAGGCCGAAACAGACGGGCGCGAGGCAGCCCGCCAATGGCCGAACTTGCCTTATTTCGGCGCGCCGATGCAGTTCGACCACCGCCGCATACTGGCGACGGCCATGAGCCGGCTGCGTGCGAAAATCAAATACCGGCCGGTGATTTTTGAGCTCATGCCCGACAGCTTCACCCTCTTCGAACTGCAACGGACCGTAGAAGCCATTCTCGGCAGCCATCTGCATAAGCAGAATTTCCGCCGGTTGGTAGCATCATCCGGGCTCGTCGAACCGACTGGCGATGTGCGCACCGCAACGGGCGGACGGCCTGCCAAAGCCTACCGGTTTCGCCGCGAGGTTATATTGGAACGGCCCGCCGCGGGCGTGCGGGTCAAGGGTGGGCGCGGCTGATTGGCGGAAGGTAGCGGGGGCAATAGATCGGCGGACGGGCGGTTATGCGGGGTTGCCTCCGTTTGGCGGCGCGATCTCGAATTCTGAGAGGCATGCGGCGGCGGGTGGGATTTGTGGGGGTTCGCCGGTGAATCCCGAAAGCGCCACAACCGCGGCCATGGGAACTGCTCCTTCCGCGCTGCGGAACGTGCCTTTGATCAGCGCCGCCGCCGCAAGCTTGCCGTCACTATGGAATTCCTGCTGTAAATAGATCCAGCGTTCGTCCCATCCGGCGATCCGGGTCGTCATTTCGAATTTTTGCCAGAGTTTCAGAGGGCGCTTATAGGTGATCGAGAGCGCGGCAACGACCGGAAACCATTTGCGCTGTCTGATCTTGTCCAGCAGCCCTGTGCGAATGAGGAAATCCACGCGCCCCAGATCCATGATGGTTAGGTAGCGGCCGTTGTTCATGTGCCAAAGCACGTCGAGGTCACCCGGCCATACCCGCATCTCGACCCGCCCGGTTTCCAGTACGCCCAGTTTAGAACGGCGGCGCGCGGCGACCAGAAGATAAAACAGACGGAAGAAGAGATTCATGATGACCCCGATAGTTCGCGGCGTTTCTTAGAGCATTTTCCAGCAAAGTGGACACCGGTTTGCGTCGCGAAAATGCGACAAACCAAGAGATAGAGCCACGTTCCGATTCAATCGGAACGAAAAAGGCTCTAGCAGTCTCCTGGGGAGGATGAAAGGGCGGA
>DATMEE010000258.1:0-3571 GCA_035557035.1 Phycisphaerae bacterium | reverse complement strand
GTATTTCAGCGCCTGGAGTGACAGTTCGGAAAAGTCCGTCGGAAATAGCACGCGGTTCAAGTTGATCATGGCGGTCGCTCCGTTCCGCAAAATGATAGGCGTCCGGCCGTGACCTTAGCCGATTCGCCAATTCCGGTAAATCCGCTAATATTCAGTGTATGAGAGCCGGGCGGCCTGCTTGATTTCCGCAGACCGGCCTGATCCCTCAGGACGAACCGGACATGGAACTCAACGTTCTCGACGCCCCGCCGCCTTCAGGCCGTCGCCTGCCGGCCTGGCTTAAGCGACCCTTGCCGACGGGCGACGTCCTGCTGCAAACCCGGGAGATCGTCGCGCGCAGCGGCGTGGCCACCGTTTGCGAGGAGGCTCGTTGCCCGAATCTGTCCGAGTGCTGGTCGCACAAGCACGCCACGTTCATGATTCTGGGCGATCTGTGTACCAGGCGGTGTCATTTTTGCGCCGTCATCACCGCGAAGCCGAAGGCTCCCGCCGCCGACGAGCCTGCGCGGCTGGCGACCGCCGTGGCCGAACTGGGTTTGAAGCACGTCGTAATTACGGCCGTCGCGCGGGACGATTTGCCCGACGAAGGGGCTGGCCACTTCGCGGCATGCATCCGCGAGGTGCGCGCCAAGTCGCCCGATTGCGCCATCGAGATACTTCCCGCCGATTTCCACGCCCGGGACGATTGCCTTCGGACGGTCTGCGACGCGCAGCCCGACATCTACAATCACAATCAGGAGACGGTCGAGCGGCTGTCACCTTCGATTCGACCGGCGGCGCGGTATGGCCGCACGCTAGACGTTCTACGGAAGGCAAAGCAAATGCTTCCGCAGGTCTTCACAAAAAGCGGTCTGATGGTTGGACTCGGGGAAACGCGGGACGAATTGAATCAGACGATGCAGGACCTTCGCGACGTTGACGTGGACATTCTCACCGTAGGGCAATATCTGCGGCCATCCGAAAAGCACGCGCCGGTCGTCCGCTACTATCGCCCGGAGGAGTTCGACGAGATCGCTGTCGGGGCGCGCGGGATGGGCTTTCGCGCGGTCGCAAGTGGACCCTTCGTTCGCTCCAGCTACAATGCGGCCGACGTGTATGACGCGATCAAAGAGCGGCGAGGACGGTAGACTTGGCTGCGTCCAGCGGGCAGATTCTTGAGAAACTGCGGGGGAAATTCCTCGTTCTCGACGGCATCGATGGCGCCGGCAAGGGGGCGCAGCTTGAGCTACTGCAGGCCGGGCTTGCAACGCAGGGCATTCCCTTCGTGCGCACGCGCGATCCCGGCGGCACGAAGATCGGCGACCGGATTCGGCACGTTCTGCTGGATTACGACCTTACTGAAATGGACATTCGCTGCGAGGCGTTTCTCTTCATGGCCTCGCGCGCGCAACTTGTCCGCGATGTCATTCGACCGGCACTAAGCGCCGGCGAGACCGTGCTGGGCGACCGGTACGTTTCCGCGACCTGCGCCTATCAGGGAGCGGCCGGTTATGACCCGGCCCGCGTCGTAAACCTCGCACAGTTCGCCGTGGACGAAGTGTGGCCGCACCTGACCATTGTCCTGGACATGCCCCCCACCGAGGCATTTAAACGGACCAATCGTAAGGCAGCCGGCCCGCGCAAGACGGGGACTGGGCAGTCCATGCTCTTTCACGATGTTCAGACCGATGCGATGGAATCGCGTCCGGTCGAATTTCATCAGCGCGTTCGCGAGCTGTTTCTTGAACTGCCGAAGATTTATCCCGCACCAGTCGCGATCGTGAGCGGCGAGGGATCGGTCGATGACGTTCACGGGCGGATCATGGAGGCCCTGGCCGATGCAGCTTTCTGAGGTCCTCCATCAGGACGCGGTGCATACCCGCATCCAACGGGCGCTGGCCGTCGATCGCGTGCCGCACGCTTTTCTTTTCACCGGACCCGAAGGCGTGGGCCGTGAAATGATGGCGATGCGGCTCGGCGCGGTGCTGCTTTGCTCGCAGCCGGTGACCGGCAAGCCGCCACACGGGTTTCAGATGCCAATTGAGGCGTGGCATGACTCCTGCGGCAAGTGCGTTGATTGCGAGCTGATGGCTGCGGGAAACCATCCGGACTATCACCGCATTTACCGAACGCTGAACAAGATACACCCTGACAAGGAAGTCCAGAAAAAGAAGGCGAAGGACCTGAGCATCGAGGTGATACGGCACTTCGTCATCGACAAGGTCGGACTTCGGCCGAGCCGCGAGCGGGCGAAAGTGTTCGTCATCACCGATGGCGACCGGCTGAATCCGAACTCACAAAATGCCCTCCTTAAGACGCTTGAGGAGCCGCCGGCGCATAGCTACATCATTTTGCTTTCAACGTCGGCAGAGTTTTTGTTGGAGACGACCCGCTCTCGATGTCATCACATCCACTTCAATGGTCTACCCGCGGACTTCATCGCAGAAATTCTCATGCGGACACACGGCGCGGATGTTGCGACGGCTCGCCTCCTCGCCGAACTGTCGCAGGGCAGCGCCGGCAGGGCCATTCTCTATTTGCAGATGCGCGTTGCGGCGCTTGTAGAGACCGTGCTCGACGCGATCGCGCGCACGCCCGATGATCCGATGGGATTCGCCAAAACCATGACCGATCTCGCGAAGACCCTGGCGGCGGCCATTCGCGCCGGCGGCAAAGAACTCGATGACGACGAGGAGGATGACACGGCCGATTTGAACACCAATCGTCTGGCGCAGAATATGTTGCTGGGCGTGTGCGGACTGATTTTGCGGGATGTGCAGCGGATCGCAGTGGGCCGACGGCCGGCGGCGCTGCTCGAGTCATCGGTCGTGCACCGGCTCGGGACTCGTGCCTCACTTTCCGGCCTTCGCGGGGCGATTCGGTCGCTCGCGTCGGCCGAACGCCAGATCGAGCAAAACGCGCAGGCACAACTTGTCTTTGATGTCGTCGGCCTGGCCATTCAGCAGGCGATCTCGCAGGTGCCGGCCGTGGTATAGCGCTTATTGTAAGTTGCTGTTGACGGGCGAGCGCAATTCCTGCGCGGGTTTCGTGCCAGGATATTCATCTAACGAGTCCGCCCCCATCCTCGCCATTTTTCAGTGCATTCCTTCCGATAATCAAATTGGTAAACAAGGCGATCGACAGCGGCGACGACCCGTTCGCGGGTTCAACAAGGACCGGCATGCGCGCGTTCATCACTGGGGCAACCGGTTTCATCGGTCGACGACTGGTGGATCGTTGGTGTGCCGACGAAAAGCAACATGCGGTTTGCCTTGTTCGGCCAAACACTACGGGCGCGTGGACCGATGCCGTTCGCGCCGTCCATGGCTATCTCTCCGACAGCGCACCCAGCCTCGCCGCCAGCATGAACGGCTGCGATATTGTCTTTCATCTGGCAGGTTTTATTTCGTTCAATCAAGCCGACCGGGCGAAATTGATTCAGACAAATTCCGACGGCGCCGCCAGGGTGCTCGAAGCGGCGAAGATGGCGCGGGTGAACCGGGTCGTCATCGTCAGCAGCGCATGCACGGTCGGCCTATCCACCAGGCCTGAGCACGTTCTCAATGAGGACGCCCCGGCTAATGCAGCACTG
>DATMEE010000257.1:0-42880 GCA_035557035.1 Phycisphaerae bacterium | reverse complement strand
GCATGATCCTCGACATGCTGCGCAACGAACGGCGGATTAAACCAGAGCGCGTGCTGGTCGATCACGCCGAAGAGCACACCATCAGGCACATTCTCGACGCGGGCTATTGGTGCGGCCTGACGCTCTACCCCATCACGAAATGCACCCCGCAGCGCGCGGCCGACATGGTGGAGCGCTACGGCACGCAGCGCCTCTGCGTGAACTCCGCCGGTGACTGGGGGCCGAGCAACCCCATGGCCGTCCCCGCGTTCATGCTGGAAATGCGCCTCCGCGGCCATACCGCCAATAATATTTCGCAAGTGGTGTACGAAAACCCGCTGCAATTCTTCAAACAATCCGCGCGCTTCGCCTACGACGGCCGCGTTTAGCCCCCCGCGAAACGGCAGGGCGGGCGCAAATCGAAGCTGTTCCGGCGCGCCTTCGACGCGGTGCGCCGCCTGCCCTCACCGAATCGTTGACTCGTCGTCCGACGAATCGTGATGCCCATCGCCCTTGTTATACGTATTCTCCTTGTCCCACTGGTGTTTGTCGTATGCCCCGTCCAACTCGTCGGGCCGCTCAAATCCTTCCTCAATATCGGTGCGCTGCTCGCCCATTCCCGCTTTCTGCGGGCCGTCTGTTGGTTTGTTTTCTTTCGCCATGTGACACCTCGTTTCTTATCGCCGCGAACCGGCCCCCTTCGCGCCGACGCAAACCATCATCCCGGGAAAATCGTAGCCTCAACAATGGCCTTTTTCTGTTGCAAAACAGCGCGGCTTCGATGACCACCTCAACTAGAATTCGTACGGATTGCAGAAACTGATCATTTGCGACCGGCCATGTCCGGCAACAACAAGAATAAGGAGATTCCCATGCGACGGCTCACCATGCTTTTCGCCGCGGCGTTCCTGCTATGCGGCTGCGACCGGGACAGGCGCGATGACGAGACTCCGGCACCCAAGGCTACCGGCGGCGCCGCCGACGCCCGCAGCGCCGATCAAGTCAGTCCCGGCGCCCCCGAGCTGCGCGGTGACCGCGCCATGCACGAAGACGGTACCGTCGATGCGGCTGCCAATGACAACAGGAATCGGTTCGAAGGCACAGCGAACGACATCAGGGCGGCCCCCGGTAATCACAATGACAACGTCGCTGGCGGAAATGAAAACGCGAGCGGCCAGGGCGGTGTCGGCGGGACGGGCCCGATGCCTCAAACCGGTGGAGACCCGGCGTTCGTTCACGCCGCCGCCAGCGCGAACCGACTGGAAATCGAGCTTGGAAAAATGGCATTCGAAAAAGCGAACGACGCCGCTGTTCGCGACTTCGGCCGGCGCATGATCGACGACCACTCCAAAGCACAGACGGAACTGGAAGGAATCGTGAAGGACACCGACATCAACCTTTCATCCGATCTCGACGCGCACCACCGGGAAATGGTCGATCGACTGTCGCGGCTCTCTGGCGTTGAGTTTGACCGCGAGTACATCTCAATGATGGTCGAGGACCATCAAAAAGTAATCGAGAGGTTCGAGTCGCAAACCCGAAACGGCCACGTCGCCGCGCTCCGCGACTTCGCCAGCAAGACCGTCGCGACCCTCCGCGAGCATCGTAGCGCCGCGGAGGAAATTCGGGCGAAGCTGAAGTAAATCCATCAACGAACTCAACTGCTTCGATCAGGGCGCCACGAAGGCGTCCACAAATAATTGCAAATCCGCACCATCGATTCGCGGCGCCCCGGCGCCGGTGACGTCGCCGTTCATATTCGCAACCAGTCCCGCGTCGTCGCTGAGAGAATCAGCCGAAAGCATGGCAGACACGAGCAGCGGCACGTCGGCGAGTTCCAGCGCGCCGTTGCAATCCATGTCGCCCGACGCGCAATCCGCGCCGAATCGCGCCAGAAACGGCGAAATCTGCGTCCCGGCCGTCAGGAACGATCCGCCCAGGATCAATTCGCCGTTGTAGACCGCCATCGCGTGCCCATAAAGATCGAGGCCGGGCTCTTCATTGAGCGGCAGCCACTCCGTGCCGTTCCACTTCGCCATGCCGTCAAGCTCGATCGCCCCGGAGGATAGGAGCAAGCCCGTCGCGACCGCCTCGCCGTTGTATTCGATGAAGGCCTCCGGTGAGCCCAGCAGACCCGCGCCCAGGGCGCTCCAGGCCGAGCCGTTCCATCGAGCCACGCCATTGGCATTTGAGCCCCCCGCCATCGAGATGTTGCCGCCGACGAATAAATCGCCTCCCACCACGCCCAGCGAACGGACAATCCCATCAGTCCCCGTCCCGAGTGCCTGCCATGCTTCGCCATCCCAGCGCGCGATGCTGTCTGGTGAAAAACCCTCCGCCACCTGCTCGAACTGTCCGCCGACCGCGAGACTTCCCTGATACACGGCCATCGCATTGACCGTTCCAACGAATCCCGTGCTCAGAGGTTCCCACTGCGTGCCCGCCCAGCGGACGATTCCATTCTCCGGCGGCTCATTGAAGTAGCCGAATTGTTCCCCCACGCCGGCGATCAAGTCTCCCTCGAACACGACCAGCGCGTTGATCGGCCCCTCGATCGTCGATCCCAGAATCTCCCAAGCCGAACCGTTCCATTCGCTCACGATGAACGATGTCTCATCGAAGGCATCCGTCATCGGGCCTCCAATCGCGACGCGCCCGGCGTGGATCGTCATCGCCGTGACGGTGGCGACCGGCGGCTCGCCCAATTCATGCCACTGCTCTGCGTCCCACCTGGCCACTTTCTCCGCGGATTGCCCTTCAATCGTGGTGAACGAGCCCGCCGCCACCAGCCTGCCTTCATGAATCACCAGCGAATCAACCGGCCGATTGGTCCCGACGCCCAGCGTATGCCAGTCGTCCCCGTCCCATGCCGCGACGTTGTTCGCCAGCTCGTCGCCCGCCGTCAATAACATTCCCACCGCCACAAGCTCGCCGTCGTATTCCGCCAGCCCGCCGACGCTCACGCTCACGCCCCCGCCCAGCGGCTCCCAGCTCGTTCCGTTCCACCGCGTAATGCTCTGCACCGTCGATTGATCGGCCGTCGTGAAATATCCGCCGACAATCAAGTCTCCTCCAAATGTCGATAGTGCGCCGGCAGCCGGCGAGGGCCCCAGTCCCTGCCCGCCGCCGAAGCCGTGCCAAGAGGTTCCGTCCCACGCCGCCACGCCGTTGACCGTCACACCGCCGGCCGTCGCGAAATATCCCGCCGCGACAAGTTTGCCGTCGTGTACCAGCAGGGACTCGATGCCCGAGTCCACCCCGCCGCCGACCGTCACCCACGACGATCCGTTCCACCGCCTCATGCCCGATTCGAAAAAACCGCCGATGTACAGCTCTCCGTCGTGAACCGCCAGAGCGTTGACACCGGTTCCCAGGTCGCCGCCCATCGCATGCCACGCGCTGCCGTCCCATCGAAACATGCGATCCTCCGCCGGTTGCCAAGTAATTCAGAATGATCCGCCCGGCCACAACGATCTCGCCGTTGAACGTGCCGACCGCGTAAAACTCATCGAGTATGCCGCCCGCCGTCATCGCCCCAATTCCCTGGCCTACTGCCTGCCACGACGTGCCGTCCCACCGCGCGAGGCCGAACGCCGGAGCCCCGCCGGCCGCATCGAAGTGACCTGCGACGATAAGATCGCCATCGTGAATCGTCATCCCGCGCACCGAGCCATTGATGCCGCCCCCCAATTCACGCCACGCAGTGCCGTCCCATGCCGTCACACCCTTCATGCGCGCTTTACCCGCTATGCCCCAGCCGCCGCCGACGACCAGCAGCGCCGGCTGCGGACCGTCCCCGTCCGCATCCCACGTGATCGTCACGTTGGTGCTGGTGCTGATGCCCCCCAGCCCGACGCCGCTCCGCCAACTCGCGGGCCAAGCCGCAAAGGCCGTGGGCGTGACACCGAACAATGCCAAAATCAGCAGACCGGCGATGACAGATTTGCGGCTTTTCATTCTAAACTCCTTTTTTGCAAATCACTTGAATCAACTCCGCCGAAGCAGTGCGAGCCCCGGACTTCAATCCGGGCGGGCCCAACCCGCGACGGACCTTCAACACACCAATAACCAGGCGCCTCACCGAACGCCGCCGGTTCAAGTCGCCTCGCGCCGGCCGAGATTCGGACGGCCTGAACGGGCGCGCAGCCCCATTCAGGCAAGGTCAATCTATTTCAAGTTACTCGTGCGTGAACTACGCGTTAGGATTGACAGCCGCGATGAGACGCCTCGCGCCTCACCGTGCCGCACTCATCAATGTCACAATCCCGGAATTCTCTTGCAGAAAATAGCCTTGGTTTGGGGTAATTGTGACCAGGTCCCTGGGTGTCTGAATCGATGGATTTTGCTTATTGCACCAGATGAGCTATCCGTCTCGCGAGCACCTCAGACACTCGCGACTGGCATTTCTTCGCGAATCCGTGGAACATGGAGCACGAATAGTAATCATGTTCAACGAGTTGCTCAGCGAAGGTCGTGGATGCTCAGACGCCTCAGACGTTCCAATTTGTTCAGCTTTTTTCAGCTTGGTTCAGCTTTGACCCCCCTGTGCGTCGCCGGATTGGCCGCCGTCGAAGGCTGCGGCCGGCGCGACCGGCCGCCCCAGCCGGCCCAAGTGCAACAACTCGAACCCGAGCGCGGCCGGCTCTCGAAGATCAGCGAGGGGCCGAACTCCGTGCGGCTCGATGGCTTGGAGCCCATCCGAGGTTTCGCCGCCGGCCGCGACTGCACCTTCATGCACTGCCTGGAGCTGGTGCTCAAGGGCCTGGGCCGTCCGGTCGAGTACGAGGAACTCATGGGTGTCAGCGGAATGGCCTTCCGCACCCAGGTGCGCATCGACCGTTGGGACGTGGGCAACCCCGACCCGCTCGTCGGCGAGAGCTGCGTCGAGCCGCTCTTTGCCGCCATCGGCTGGCAGTACGATGTGCAAGTCGTGCGCCGCGACCAGATGTCCCAGGCCGCCGCCCTCCGCGGCGAAATCGTCAAGAGCCTCGACAAGGGTACTCCGGTTTTGGCCGCGAACATCATCCGGCCCGAGGACTGGGGCATCATCGTCGGCTACCGCGCCGATCAGCAGTGGCTGTGCCGTTCATACAACGGCGGCGCTCAGGAGCGCGACCGCCTCGCCAACGGCTGGCCCACGGCCGTCGTGCTGCTGGGAAATCGCCAGGCGCCACGCGCCCGCCAGGAAACGATCGCGGCCGCCATCCGCCGGGCCATCGACCTGTTCAATCGGCGGCAAGTCGGCAAGCACGCCCTGGGGGCGCGTGCGTTCGAAATCTGGAGCCAGAACCTGCGGAGCGCCGGCGACCGCAGCTACATCCATCCGAATGCGTGGACTTACGTATGCCTTATCGACGCCCGCCAAGCCGCGGCGCGATACCTCCGCGACGCTGCCGAAGAATTCGGGGCGAAAGGCGAGCACCTCTCCAAAGCCGCGGCCCACTACGAACGCGAGGTCGAAGCCCTGCAGAAGGGCTACCGCTACGTACCCTCCGAGCGCGACTACCCCGACTCGATGCCTCCGCCGGAGATGCGCGACCGGCAGATCGATGTCATTTTGCAGGCACTCGGCTACGAGGAACTGGCGATTGGAGAACTGGAGAAGGCACTATGAACCCACGGCACTTTCTGGCCTGTTCGGCAACATAAGAGAATACGCTGTGGCAGATTCAGCGTCATTAAAAGAGAAAGAGTACGTCCTTTACTGCGACGAGTCGATCAGCGACGGTCCGTATTATTCCAACTTCTACGGTGGATTGTTAATCGGTGCCTCGCGTTTGGAAGGAGCGTCGGCTCGCCTTGCGGCGTGCAAAGCCGACCAGAACCTTTACGGCGAGGTGAAATGGCAAAAGGTAACTGATAATTATCTCGGCAAGTATGTTGTTCTCATGGACGCGCTTTTCGCAGAGATGAAGGCGGGGCGCCTGAAAATGAGAATCATGTTTCGCCAGAATGCCCTCAAGCCGAGAGGACTCACCGCGCTGCAGGTGGAACAAGCCTATTTCATACTCTACTACCAGTTTATTAAACATGCGTTCGGGTTCGCCGCGATGCCACCCCATGCGCAGCCGGTGAGACTGCGCGTCTATCTCGATCAGTTCCCGGACACCGGCGAACAGGTCGCGCGGTTCCGAGGATACATTCTCGGGCTGAATGCCTCGAGAGACTTCTTGAATGCCAGACTCTCAATGGCGTCGCAGGATTTCGTGGAAGTGCGGTCCCACGAGCATGTGCTGCTCCAGTGTCTCGATGTGGTCTTGGGAGCGATGGCTTTTCGACTCAACGACATGCACAAAGCGATTCCCAGCGGCGCGAAGCGCCGCGGAAAGCGCACCGTGGCCAAGGAAAAGCTGTACAAGCACATTCTCCGTCATGTCCGGATGATTTATCCGAATTTCAACATTGGAATTACGACGGGTGGCGGCTTCGCCATGCGTTGGGAGCATCCTTACCGGCACTGGGCCTTTGTGCCGAAGGAACATGACTATGACAACACATTGACCAAACCATGAAAAGAAAGAAAGCCCTCTCTTTCCTACTAATACCCTACGCGGGGCGTAGGGCTTCGGTCGAGAAGGCTTCTAACTTAATAATATCACAAAACACTCTCACGGGCAAATTGTGGGGATACTATCGCTGTGATTTTTGGCTTCTTCCGCAATGCCTCGGGGAACAAACACTACTTCTCTTTCAGTTCCAGCGTTCCCGTCCAATCCTCCGCCGGCGGAAATGTCTTTAACTCCTGGCACGCGTCGATGTACCGGCTCGCCCCCGCGTCATCCGGCCGGCGAGCAAGAATGCGCGTGAAATGAACGATGCACTCATCCCATTTGCGCTGCTTATACAGCTCAACGCCGGCCTCGAAGCGGCGGGCGTATTCGACCAGTGCCGCGTCCACGGCCCCCCGCCGGCCAAGCACTTCATACACCGGCGTCGTCCGCGCCCGCCCCTTCACCTGAAGCTCCGCGAGGTATCGAAACTCGTACGCCTCTTTCACCCGCTCGTGCAGCGGCCCGCTCACCAGAATGCTCGTGCCGAACACTTTGTTGGCCGGCTCCAGCCGCGCCGCAAGGTTGACCACGTCGCCGATCACCGTGTAGTCGGCCTTCAATTCCGAGCCGAGATCGCCGTTCTTGCACAGCCCGCAGGCGATGCCCAAGCGCATCTCCAACTGCGAAAAAAGCGCCGCGTCGCCGTTCGCCCGCCGCTCCTGCTTGAGCCGCTCCAGTTCCGACATCGCATCCAGCGCCGCCTCGCACGCGGCACGGGAGTGATCTGGAATCGGGTCGACCGACGGGTTGAAGATCGCCATCACCCCGTCGCCCATGAACTTGTTGATCATCCCGCGATGCTTCCAGATGACCTGGCTCATCCGCTCCAGGTAGACGTTGAGCACGTGCTGCACGACCTCGGCGTCCTCGCGCTCGGTCATTCCGGTGAAACCCTTCAGGTCGCTGAACAGGCAGGTCATGTCGCGGGTCTGCACGGCCTTGAATGCCCGCGCGGCCTCGGGACTCTCGGCGATCTTCGCGGCGATGGCCGGGGAGGTGTACTGGCTGAGCTGTTTGCGAAACAGCCGCTTGTCGCGCTCGGCGGTCAACTGACGAAAGAGCGTCACAAACGCCCACACCACGAACAGCGTCAGCAGCACCGGCACGGCGGCGGACCACCTGCCCATCCATTGAAACAGCCCGATGGCGTTCACCGCCGCAAAAATGCCGGCGAGGATCAATGTGGCTAGCAGCGCAAAGACCGGATCGCGCGTCGCCGTGATGAACCCTGCGGTGATCCCGAGCAGCACACACACGAGGATTCCCGACCACGCCGGCGGCACGGTGATGAAGCTCTGTTGCAGGATCGAGTTGAGCACCTGGGCATGGCACATGACGCCGTTGGTCTGCGGCGAGATCGGCGTCGCGACGATGTCACCCTCGGCAGTCGCGGCGTAGCCCAGAAAAACGTGCTTGTCCTTGATGTGCGGGGAGAGTTCGGCCTTCAGCGATTCCACGGACCGCGCGAGCTTCTCGTTTGCACGCTGAAGCGCCGCAACGTCCTCGCGCAGAGTTTTTCGCGCGGGAAAAAACCGCGAGGCCAGCGTCTTCAGTTCGGCATCCTGCTCGATCTCCTCCTTCGAAAACGCATCGAGATCGGCGGCATTGGCTTCGACGTCGCCCGCGGCGGCCTCGTGCTCGCGGTCGATCCGCTCGCGTAGCGCCGCGGCCTCGACTTGCCACTCGGCCACCTCAGGAGCGGTCAAACGATCGTGCAGATCTGCGAGATGAATACGGTGCTCGAGATCGAGATAGCGATTGACGCTTTCGCGATAGGCCTCATCCCCCGCCTGCGCGACGGTCCCGCGGTCGGTTTCCCGGCTGGCCACTCCCTTCGCGGCCGCGACGACCTCCGCCAGGAGATAGCCGAGCCGTCGATCGTTGTCCCGCATCTGCCGCCGCGCGTCCGCCAGTGCCCAAAGTTTGGCAGCGGGAACATGGGGAAAGTCCAACCCCCGGTACCAGTCTTTCGCCGACTTTGTCCACTTGATGATCAGATTGCCCCGACCGTCCAACGGAAGCCGAACCGGCGCATCGCCATTCCGTCGGGGAATCACCAGCGTCCGTTCGTCGGCGATTTCGACCGCCGCGATGTCCAGATCGAGTATCCGCGCCGCCGCGGCCAGACCCAGGTGTTGAACCAGCCGGCCGCGATGATGAATCAGAATCGGAACTCGGCGTACCCGGCCGTCGATGTCCGAATCGAAGCTCACCGCCGCAATGTCGGCGGCCGCGCGAGTCAACTCGATGACGGGAGGAACGATCGCGGTGGCACGCGGCAGGCGTCTCGACATTTCGTATCGCGGAAGCGTCAAATCGGCTTCGACGGCCAGCATGCGTTTCGCAAATGCATAGGCGTCTTCAACATCGCGGGCGTCCGCGTTCATCAGACCGGCCTTGTCCCCAAGCAGAATTGTCTTTACCTGCGACAGCGATTTGTCCCCGGCGCTCAGTTCGCGAAGCGCCAGCTCCTGAGCCACCTGCCGCTTCACGCCGGCGAAGACGGCGGAAACGTCTGCCGGGGTGGCGCGCAGCTCGTTGGCCAGTCCTTGTTCATCGAGCGTGAAGTCGGCCTGCAAGGCCGCGCGCATTCGGAGCCGGAGCAATTCGCGTTCAACGCGCTTTGGATCGGAATCGGACAAGTCGGGGGCCCGGCGATCGTCCGTGCTTCGTCCGCCCATGCGGATCAGTCGTTCCGTGAGCGAGTCCGGCGCATCCGGCAGCAACGTCTCCATTTGAACGGAAAGAATGACGTTGCCGGCCGCGCGAATTGCGGCAGCGAGTTCCAGGTCTGGATAGACGTGATTCGCCTCGGAACGCACGCCGATGACCTCCGTCGCAGTCGCATCCAGCGAGTCATTTCCAATTTCCGGATCGTCGTAGTAATCGGCCTGCGACTCGCTGAAGAGCAAATCGATCAGGATGTTCTTCGCGCCCAGCTCGTGAATCACCCGGATGATGTCGGCCGTCTTATCCCGATCCCACGGCCATCGCCCGACGCGCTCCAGCGACCCGTCGTCGATGTCGATGTGAACGATGGGCGTCGCGGCGGCGAGATCGTTGCACCAGCGCATGCGCAGGTCGAATGCCTTCAGCTCCAGCTCGCGCAGCAGGTCCAGCCGGAACATCGCGAGGGTGGACAGCGCCGTGACGACGAGGCCCACCAAGGTGCCGTCCAGTCGGGGACGGTTTGAAAACATGCGCGCAGTTCCTGAACGCGCCCGCCATTCGACGGGTGGCGGGCGATCGTCAGGAAAAGTTTATCCGATATGTTCCAAATTCGCCCGGCGTACGTTCGCGCTCGCCCTCTGTCTTCGCTCCGACGGAGCGACGGGCTTTAGCCACGGGTGGAGCGAAGCGGAACCCGTGAATTTGGGGCGCCTGATTCAGTCCGCTCCGAAGGAGCGGCGGAATAGTCGAGATGTCGCATGTCAAGCATCTGATCGGCGTTCCTAGGTTCTGGATTAGCGTTGTAATGTTAGTTAGGGCGCCAGAAATGCTTGCGTGAACGGTTGAACATCGCCACCATCGACCGCTTCGTCGCCATCGATGTCACAGGCATCGCAGGCTTGTCCGGTCAAGAGGGCCGCGACGAACAGATCAACATCCAACTGATTCACGAACGTATCACAGTTCACGTCGGCCGTCGGGCAGAACGTCAGCACGACGAAAGTTTCCTGCGCCGCGACATTCACGTAGACCGGACTGACCACGTCATCGAAGGAGTTGAGCACGAATCCGTTGGCGATGATGACGAGCTGCTCGCCGCCAGACGGCTGAAAGCCGGAAACGAGATTCACCTGAAGCGTCCCGGCCAGGTCGATCACGCCGGCCGCCATGAGGACATCATATTGCCCCGATGCCGCGCCCCCGACATCGATGACCAGCGTCCCATCCTCGGTTTGGGTATAGTCCCCGTCGATCGTCAGCGTGCCGACATCGCCCGGACCCGGCCGGTCGCCCGGCCGCACCGACCCGCCATTGGACACGTCGCCGTCCAGCGTGCCAGTTCCGCCGGCCACACCGCCCGCGCCGATCACGATCTCAGGCGCCTCAGCGAATCCGCCACCGACAACCGTCAAAGCGCCAGTTCCCCCGACGCCGACGTTAATGGGAGCGCTGCTGGTCCAGTTGGACCCGGCGCCATCAATCAACACCGTGCCAGTCGCATCCGCGACTCGACCGATCCCGCCTCCGATACTCAACGCCTGCCCGCCGTCCGTGACGTTCATCGTTCCATTGCTCCCCGCGCCGAATCCGATATTCAGCCCCGCGTCCAGACAATTCCAGAGTCCGCCCGCGATCGTCATGATTCCGACGCCATCGCGGCCCACGTTCCCTGCGGCTCCGGATGGCGACGAAGCCGCGAGACGACTGACTGCCGTACCGCCGGCATTGATCACCACCTCGCCGTGAGAGCCCGCCAGCGCGCCAAGCTGAAGCTGCGCCGATAGATCAAGCGTTCCGCCCGCGTTAATGGTAAGCAGTCCCGTCGCCCCCGCTGAACTTCCAACAATGGCAAACCCATCATCACCGCCGACCGTGCCACCCGGATCGTTCACGGTGAGCGTCCCGCTAATCGTCGCCTCTCCCGCTCCCGCATAGCCCACGTAGAGATACGACCCATCCGCCTCAATATCCAGGTTCCCGTCAACGGTCAGGATTCCAGACGAACCGGGAAATAGTGTCATCAACACTCGCTCGGCCGTGACGCTCCCGTTCACGCCGACATCCAGATCGCCGGTGCCGCTCTGGCCGATCGTGAGGTTGGTGTCGATATTCCAGGCCGAATCGACTCCCGAGACGCTCACGCTGCCGTAGCCGCCGGCCTCGACTCCCATCGATGCGTAAGAGGAAGTCACGAGTCCGCCATTCGCAATACTCAGAATGCCGATGCCATTCCCGCCCACGGCCGTGACGGAACCCGGCATCTCCCAGCGGGAGCCGGCGCCGACGATCGTCGCGATCCCGCTCACGCCGCCCTGGGTCCCGATCTCGCCCCACGCGCTCGCGACTTGGCCGCCATTCGCCACGATGAGGGTTCCATTGCTTTCACCGCCGACCACCATCACGCTGTCGGAGCACGTCCATGTCGTGCCCGCGTCGAGCACCTCAAGCCGGCCGCTGCCACCACCACTGGCCCCTACCGCAGTCCAACTGCAGGTCACGTCCGCGCCGTCGGTGGCCTCAACCTCGGCGAACCCCGCCCCGCCGATGTAGATCGCGCCGCTGTTCTGCCAGGTCACGTTGCCCGGCAGGAACAGAAATGCCTGGCTGGTGGGCCAGCCCAATGCGAGCGCCGTCCAGTTCGTGACCCAGGTCCCATTCTGAACCGTGAGGACGCTCACGTCGCCGGGCACCATTCCCACAATCACTGTCGGATAGTTGCCGGTCAGCGTGTAGGTATGGCCGCCGAGATCGAGCAACACATCGTCGAGCGCGACATGCAAAAACTGGTTGGTTCGACTGGCATTGAATGAAACGATATATGAGTCATTCTGATTGAACCGCGCCGTGTCAAGGCTCCCAGGCGGACCACCGTTCGGCGACCAGTTCCCGGCATCCTGAAACAGGCCGCCGGCCGGGTCGATCCAGTCATAAGTTGTCTGGCCGAAGAGCGGCGACGCAACCGCATTCAATAAAGCGGCGAGCAGCCACGGTGGCAGTGCTCTCTGCGGGATCAACATGATGTCTATCTCCTTACCCGATGACGTGAATGGTTGTCATCATACCGATCTGAGGACGGATAATGCAATGGATCAGGAGGAAGTGGAGAGATATGTTCAGATGTTCTCACCGCACGCCGGACAGCGCGGAGACGCCGCATTTGGAAGCGCGTGCCCGCATTCCGGGCAAGTCGCGGAATCAGCCTTTGAAGGACGGAACACGCGCCTTACCATCGCGATGATTACCAACGTGAAAAGTAGAAGAACGATGAGTTTTCGCAAGGAGCGGCTCCAGTGCGAATCAAGAATCGACTAGCCAACCGGCGAGTCGCCCAGCGGCAAGGCCCTTAACCCGGCGTTCGATTCGCGATCGGTTGGCGACGTTGAACGGGTCTTTAGCGGGCCGTCCTGGCTACTTTTCCTGGCGAGAGCTTCCGGCTTGTATTCCGGCACGAGATCCACAAGCCGCTTGCGAAGGCCGTCCGGGCCAGCATCATCCGCCGAGGCAATCAGCTCGCCGATAAGCCGGCATACGCGCGCCCAGTCCTCTTTTCGATTTCGCCAGACATAGATTTTCTCGTGCGTCGTCTTGCCCATGTCCTCGCCGCGAACGCTCAGCTCCTCGTAGAGCTTTTCGCCCGGGCGAATCCCGGTGAACTTGATCTCGATGTCATCGCCGGGCCGCAAGCCGCTCAGCGTGATCATTTCGCGGGCCAGGTCCACGATCTTCACCGGTTCGCCCATGTCCAGCACGAAGATGTCGCCATCATGACCCATCACGCCGGCCTGCATGACCAACTGCGACGCTTCGGGAATCGTCATGAAATATCGCGTCATGTTCGCGTCCGTGACGGTCACCGGCCCCCCCGCCGCGATCTGGCGCTGAAAGATGGGAATCACCGATCCGCTCGATCCGAGCACGTTCCCGAAGCGCACCGTCATGAACCGCGTGTTTCCGCCCTGACGGAGCTGCTGGATGTACATCTCGGCGACGCGCTTGGTGCAGCCCATCACCGACGTTGGGTTCACCGCCTTGTCGGTCGAGATCATCACGAATTGGGTGACGCCGTGCCGCCTGGCGGCGTCGGCCACGACCTTCGTCCCCAGCACGTTGTTCTTGATTGCCTCGCCGACGTTGATCTCCATCATGGGCACGTGCTTGTGCGCGGCCGCGTGAAAGATGACTGACGGCGTCTCGGAAGCGATGATGTGATCGACGCGTTTCGCATCGATGATGTCCGCCACGTAACAGACCAGCGAGACACCGGGAAAGTGATCCTGAAGCTCGCGGTCGATGTCGAAGAGGTTGTTCTCAGCCTGCTCGACGAGAATGAGGCGAGCAGGCTCGAAGCGGCATATCTGACGGCAAAGCTCCGAACCGATCGACCCACCCGCGCCGGTCACAAGGATCCGCTGCCCGCGGATCTGCTCGCTGATCTTGTGCTGATCGAGCTCGACCTGTTCGCGGCCGAGCAGGTCCTTGATGTTTACGTCGCGGACCTGCGAGACGGCGACCTTGCCCTCGATCAGCGCTTCCATCGAAGGGACGGTGCGGAAGCGGACGTTCATGCCCGCGCACTGCTCGACGATTTTTCGCAGCGTCTTCTGGGGAGCGCTGGGCATGGCCAGCAAGAGTTCCTCGATCTGGTAGCGCTCGCAGAAAGCCCGGGCCTCGGAGATGCGGCCCAGCACGGGCACGCCGTGAATGCGGGCGCTCTGCTTGGCGGCGTCGTCGTCGAGAAAGCCGACCACGACGTAGCGCTCCACGCGCATGCGCAGAATCTCGCGGAGCAATGCCTCGCCTGTGTCACCCGCGCCGAGAATCAGGCATTGGCGGCTGCCCGACGAGGCGACGTGCCGCACCTCCTCGTGATAAAGCCGTACGAGCAGGCGGGCGCCGCAAACCACGCCGATGGTCGTGCCCCAGTCGAGCAAAAAGACCGACTGGGGAAATTGAAACCGGGGGTGATCGAGGAACTCGGGAAAGATCTTCGCGACCGTGAAGAAAAGCACGACGAAAAAGAACGTGCTGACATGGCTCCCCATCGTGATCGCGCCGAGATCGCGCATGCCGACGTACCGCCACGTGCCGCGAAACAAGTTCATCCGCCAGAACACGGCCGTCTTGATCAACACGACCGGCACGATAAGGCGCAGATAGTAGGGAAAGAACCACTCGTCGAAGCGCCGGAAGTTAAAGTACAGTCCGAACGCGATGAACAGCGCCACCGCGAAAAGCAAGATGTGAATGAGCCAGGACAGCGCGTCGCGATAGCGAAGAATTCCTTTGCGCGGCACAGACAAGGCGGGTGATGATGCGTCCGACATGGATTGAACCGCTCGCTTCTGTTCCCTGCAACCGACGCTCGCTCGATTTCCTGCCTGCCGAATGCGTCAGCGGGAGGGCGCCCCATTCCCGGCCTCCGGCGCCGCCTGTTTCTCCGCCGCGAGCAGATCGCGAAACCGCCGGATATGGGCCGCCCGGTCGATCTCGCTGATTTGGCCGCTTTCCTGTTCCTCGACGCGTGCCAGCGCGTCAAAGCCCGTCAACGCGATGTCGATGTAGACGAGTGCCTCGGATATGTCGCCGTGAATCCATTGAAAGTATCCGACGATCAGACTCGAATGCGGCGAACTTCCGTGGCCTCGCGCGGCGATGGACAACCGCTCCAGATTCGCGGCAAACGCATCGCCGTCCTCGTAGAATTCCCGCCAGTCGAGCCAAACGTCCTCCAACCGAGTCATCCGCTGAAGAGCATGGGTCAGACAGACAATCGTCTGGTTGACGTCCTCCTGCTGAAAGGCGACCAGCAGCAATGCGACGTACGCCTGGGAATCGTCCGGATTCGAGTATTTATGTAGTTCGAGATACTGCGAGGCACTCAGGTAATCGCCTTGCCGAAAATATTCCACGCCACGCCTGCGATAGGCCTCGGCCCGCTCGCGAATGCGGGCCTCCAGAAGGTCGTTCAAAGGAGTCAGCGAAGGACCGCCCAGGTCTCGGCCCGCAGCGCCGGTGGGAATGGGGTCATGGTGCTTGGTGGCGTCGTCGTCCAAGGCCGAGCCGGTCCGCGCCAACGCCGATTGATAGGGCAGAAATTCCGAGTTCAGCGCGCCGGCCCACTCACCATCCCGAATCACGTAATCCTGCCGGCCGACCAGAGACATGCTTCGCGACGCCAGGGGCGACCTCGCATGAAGCAGGTTGCGATAATGAAGTGATGCGTAAACGGGGTCGATCAACGGCTGCGAGGGTGCGAGCAGCCCCAGCCGGTCGCCGCTGAATCCCGCTGGCATGGCCCGGCGGATCTGCTCGGTTCGAAGGTCGAGACCGCCGTAACTGCGCGTGTTGTATGCCGACGGCCGGCTTCGCTTCACGCGCGATCGGAAAGCCGAATCGTCCCGACTTGACTTTCGGGCCTTGGAACGACTTTCCGATTTTTTCTGACCCAAGGCTTCCTCGCTGAAAAGCATCGATATCGGTAAAATCATGGCGATCAAATACTTACGCATTCTCGTACGGCTCCTGAATGAGGCGGAAGAACACCCCATGCTATCGGCACTTTACGCCTCGGTCAACATTTTCCGGGCCTCTGGGGCGTAACGTGCGCGGCCGCTTTGGGTCAAGCCAACCGCCGGACCGGACTTGTGAAATCCGTTAGACTTCTTTTCTTACGAATATGGCACGCATTTCGTTTTTCAAAATCTCGCTGGCGGCAAAATGCCGCATTCTCTTCGGACTTGCGGTCATCCTGATCGTCGGCGCCGCGCTCTTTGTACCTTGGCTGAGAATGCACGATTTGGTACACCGGATGAACATTCAACTCGTGCTCAATATGGGACGGCTCGTGCTGGCGAGAACTGAGCTCGGTGCCGAGAATTGGGATCTAAAGCAGAAGGCGCTTGAATTATGGTGGCCGCACGGCGGCGGGCCGGGAGGCGGAAGTTCTCCCGTTCCACGATTGGTCAAATTATCGGACCCCCTGCACCCAACTCCGCCGCCCGACGCGGATGAATTCGAGAAGGCCGCAATCGCCACTCTGCTGGGAGACGAATCGTTGACCGAGCTGCCCGCGCGATGGGATAGCTCCGGCGGCCTCGTGCGATACCGGATGGCATTCGCCGTCCGATCAACGGGCGGACAATACCCGCCCGGCCAACTTCTGGGATTGCTGCGGGTTGATTATGAAGCTCCCCGCGCGCATGTCGATTTCATCGTGAATGTCGGCTTGAGCCTGATGGCCGGCGCGCTGGCGGGCATCCTGGCCATCCTCGTGTTTTATCTGATTACGCAAAAGCTGATCCTTTCGCCGGTGCGGGAACTGACCCAGGTCGCGGAATCGGTCTCGCAGGGGGACCACAGCATCCGCAGCGCCATCGCCACGGGCGACGAGTACGAAGAATTGTCGCGTGCCTTCAACGCGATGCTCTCCCACCTGGAAGCCTCCGAAAACGAGCTCAAGCGCATCAACAAGAGTCTTGACACACGGGTGGCACAGCTCGCCGAGCGCAACGTCGCCCTCTTCGAGGCCGACAAGCTCAAGAGCCAGTTCCTCTCCATCGTCAGCCACGAGTTGCGCACCCCGCTGGCATCGATCATCGGATTTGCCGAATTGCTCCGCGAAGCGGCCAGCGCCGACGGCGGCCGGCAGTATCGCTATGCCGAAAACATTATGTCGAGCGGGCGGATGCTGCTGGGACTCATCAACGATTTGCTCGACCTCGCCAAGATCGAGGCGGGCAAGCTTGAGCTCCACCTCGGGGCCGTGAACATGGAGGAAATGATCCGCAATCTGCTCGATTTCATCCGCCCCCTCGCCGACAAGAAGAGCCTTCAGCTTTCCGCGATCATTCGCGAGGCCGTCCCGCCGATCGTCTCGGACTCTGGACGAATCCAGCAGATTCTTTACAACCTTCTCTCCAATGCGGTCAAATTCACGCCCGAGGGCGGGCTGATCGAAGTCACGCTGGAGCGCGCCGGCGACGATCACGTCAGCATCAAGGTCCGCGATACCGGCATTGGCATTTCGCAGGAGCTGCTCGGCGGGGTCTTTGAGAAATTCCGGCAAATCGACGGCTCCATGACCCGGGAGCACAGCGGCACTGGATTGGGATTGGCCATCAGCAAGGAGCTGGCCATCCACCTCGGCGGATCGATTTCAGTAACCAGCGAGGCCGGAAAAGGCTCGGAGTTCACGGTGATACTGCCCGCGACTGCGCCGGACGTCCCGGACGGCGCCCGGCTTCCGGGAATCAATCTGGCTCAGCGATGACAGCTTTCTATGACAACCGATCCCCCGCCTGATCGAGTTCCTCCCGAGTCAAAGCGCGCCGCGAGAACGTGGAATCGCCGAATTCTACTGGCACTCGCAGCGGTCATGCTGACGGCCGTTTGTGCGGACGTATTCGTTCGAGTCGTGGGCATCGGACCCCGAGTCTATGCGCCGCGGCGCTATGAACCCGGCAGGCGCGTGCCCTATGCACAGCTCGCAGGCGGACCCATCGTGTATCAACCGAATAGCCACTTCGCTTCCGTGTACGACGACTATCGTGACGACGCGGCGCCCCAGTACGCTTCCGGCGCGGTGGAGTATGTCATCAACGAAGATGGCTTTCGTGGCCCGCCGACGACTGTGGCGAAGTCCGCTGGCATGACGCGGATTGTGTGCCTCGGTGACTCGGTGACGTTCGGTGAAGGCGTCGAAGAGTCGGCATCTTATCCGCGCATCGTTGAAAGAATGCTCAACGAGGCCGCGGCCGCCCGGCGTTACGAGGTCATCAACGCCGGCGTGCAGGGTCACGGAACGATCGACGAGTACCTATATTTCAAAATGCACGTCGCCCGCTTCAAACCGGACGTGGTCACGCTCGGCTTTTTTCTCAACGATGCGATGGACGGCGCTCAGACGATCCGGCAAAACGAGGAATGGACCCGCGAATGGGAGCTTTCCGCGCTTTCGCGCTTCTCGCGCCTCGCGGAGATCGTCGAGCGCGGCCGCATCGCCCGGCGTCTTCAGGAGGAGTATTTCGCCGCAGTTCGCGAGAGCTTTCGCTCGCCGCGATGGGATCTGTGTCAGCGTGCGCTGAGCGACTTCCAGCATGCGTCAATCGAGGGGCACTTTCGCTTCGTCATGCTTATTTTTCCCGTCCCGTGGAGCTTGGACGAGGATTACCCATTCAACGACATTCACGGCCGGATTCTCGAAGCGTGCCGTACCCGAGGCATCGAATCGCTCGACCTGATCGAATGCTGGCGGGGTGTTGACGCGTCCGACCTCTGGGTCCACCCCACCGATCACCATCCCAACGCCCGCGCCCACGCACTCGCCGCCCGCCGCATTGCCTCGGTCCTGATGAGCCAGTAAATCAGACTTCGACGAACTCCGGACTACAGACCGGGCGGCGCCAAAACCCACACAGGCGTTCGCTACAGATTCATCTTTTCCATGTCCAGCCAGTTGGCGCCCATCGATACGTCGACCTTGATCGGCACGCTCAGCGCCAGCGCCCGCGACATCTCCTCGGCGATCATCCTCGCGTCTTCCTGAGCATTCGACCGCGGCGATTCAAACACCAATTCATCGTGAACCTGAATTAGCATTCGAGACAGGCGTTTCTCAGCGAGTAACCGCCGGTCGATGTTCACCATCGCCCGCTTGATCATGTCCGCGGCCGTGCCCTGCACCACGGTGTTGACGGCGAACCGCTCGGCCGTGTTGCGGGCCGACTGGTTCCGCGACTGAATGTCCATGATCGGGCGGCGGCGGCCCAGCATCGTCTTGACGTAGCCGTGCTGGCGGGCATGGGCGATGCACGAATCGAGAAAGGCGCGCACGCGCGGATAGCGGGCGAAGTAACGGGCGATAAACAGCTTCGCGTCGTTCTGCGACATGCCGGTGGCACGGGCCAGCCCGAATGCGGATTGCCCGTAGACAATGCCGAAGTTCACGCCTTTGGCCCGCGAGCGCTGCTCTTTCGAGACGCTTTGAATGGGCACATCGTTGATCTGCGCCGCCACGAAGGCGTGAATGTCGTGGTCGTTCAGAAACGCCTCGCGCAGATTCTCGTCGCCGCTGAAGTGCGCCAGCACGCGCAGCTCGATTTGCGAATAGTCGGCCTTGATCAGAACGTGGTCCGGACTGCCCGGCACGAAGGCGCGGCGAATCTGCGCGCCGGTCTCGGTGCGAATAGGAATGTTCTGCAAATTCGGGTCGTTGCACGAGATGCGTCCGGTGATCGCCCCGATCTGGTTGAAGCTGGGATGAATGCGGCCGGTGCGCTTGCTGATCATATACGGCAACGAATCGACGTAGGTTCCCTTCAGCTTGGAAAGCTCCCGATGCTCCAGAAGCAGACGCAGGATGGGCTGCTCGGTCTCCTTCGCCAGAATCGCCAGCACTTCGGCATCGGTCGAGCGCAGCGTCTGCGTCCGCTTGACCACGCGAAGCCCCATCGCGTCGAAGAGCACCTCGGCGAGCTGCTTGGTCGAATTGATGTTGAATGGCCGCTTCGCCTCCCGATATATCTGGTCTTCGAGTTCCGCCAGCCGCGTCGCCATCTCGTCGCTGATGCCTTTGAGCAGTGCCGTATCGACCGCGACCCCATTTCGTTCCATGCGCATGAGCACCTGGACGAGCGGCATTTCCAGCTCGTGAAAGAGCGAGCGGATCTCCGGCTCGCACATCTCCGCGTCCAGAATCTCGTGCAATCGCAAGGCGATGTCGGCATCCTCGGCGGCATACTGGCAGGTCCGGTCAATCGGAATCTCGGCGAATGTGACCGCGTCTTTTCCCTTGCCGATCAGGTCCGACGTGGGAATCTTGCGGTAGCGCAACAATTCCATCGCCAGACTGTCGATGCCGTGCGAGCGGCGCATCGGGCTCGTCACGAAGCTGGCGATCATCGTGTCGAAATCCGCGCCGCGCACCGCGATGCCCATGCAAGCCAGCAGGCCGATGTCGTACTTCAAATTCTGGCCGACCTTGCGGATTTGCTCGTCGCTGAAAATCGGCCCGAGGTGCCGCCGAACCGCCTCCTCGCTGACCACGCGGCCGACGCCACGCACGGGAACATAATAACCCTTTCCGACTTCGTACGAGATGCTGATGCCGCACGGGTCGCAATCTGCCAACAGCAGGCCGGTCGTCTCCGTATCAAAGGCAAAGACGCTTTGCCGGGCCAATTCAGCCGCGAAATCGCGAAGGGCCTCCTCGGTGTCGATCAATTTGTAATCGGGATTTCCCTCGCCAACGGAATCGAAGAGTCCGGCGGACGGCGTCGCGGCTTCGGAAACCTCGTCCGTGTCGGCCACCTCGCTGGGAGTCTCGATGACGGCATCCACAACCTCGACGACGGTATCCCGCTCCTCATCCTCGGCATCGAAGAGGGTGGCGGCGGATTGGGCCACACGGCGGACGACGGATTTGGCCGCCGTTTTGGCGGTATCGACCACAGCGGTGGCGAGCGTGGCCCGCCCTTCTTTGCGATTCACTTCCGCATGGACGTTCGACACGCCCCCAGCCAAAACCTCACTTGCAACTTTTGCCGCCGGGGCGTTCCCCGCGCCGAGGCGTTCGATAAGCCGGCTCAAGCCCAAGTCCGTGAGAATGGGCACGGCCCCCGCCGGTTGAAAGCGGGTGACATCCGCATGCGCAAGCTCCAGCTCGATCGGCACGTCGCCCCGGAGCGTGACCAGCCGGCGCACCACGTCCATTCGATCCTTGAATGCAAGAATGTTCTCCCGTAGCTTCGGAGTTAGCGCTTCGGCGTTCGCGATGATGTTCGCGACGTTTCCATATTGCGACAGAAGCTGCGCCGCCTTCTTCGGTCCCACCCCCGGGACGCCAATGATGTTGTCGGTGCTGTCGCCGACAAGCATCTGAGCTTCGACGGCCGACTCCGGCCCCCACCCCTTCGCCTTCCGCAGCCCGTCCATGTCGATGACGGCGTCCTTGCCGGGGTCATACAAGCGCACGTGATCGCCCAGCACCTGGTCGAGGTCCTTGTCCTTGCTCACCAGATACACGTGCAGGTCTTCGGCCGCGTGTCGCCCCGCCAGCGTCGCCAGAATGTCATCCGCCTCAAAGCCCTTCATTCTCAGAATGGGAATCTGCATCGCCTGAACGATCGAGATGATTCGCTGCATCTGCGGCTCGAGGTCCTCCGGCGGCGCCTGCCGATTCGCCTTGTAGTCCGGAGCGATCTCCATGCGGAACACGGACTTGTCGCTCACGTCGAGCACCATCGCCAGGTAATCCGGTTTTCGGTCCCTGAGCAGATTCAAAAGCATCTGGGTGAAGACGTGAACGGCCCGGGTCGGCTCACCTTTAGGCGATGAAAGATTGCCGAACGGCGCGTAATAGGCGCGATAAATCTGGGCGTGGCCGTCGATGAGATAGAGCGTTTTTGCAGCCATTTTCGCTGGAGAGTCCCACCCGGAAAAGTTCGAGCAGGTCGCAGACCACCCCGCTCCGGATTAGCAATCTGCACGGTCTCAAACGCTTTTCCGCCCGGCACGGTGACCGCTTCCTTTACCGGCGCGGCTCAGATGGTGGCGGGGATTTACGGACTCTCCGGGGTATCTTAGTCGCGCCCGAAGCCGGCGGAAGCGTTGACATTTCGCCTTGATTCGCCGATACTTAGATGAAACTTCGGCCCTCCGAAAGTCGGCCTGCCTACCTTACCGGGCCGCACCCGCCTGGATCGAAGTTCCGACGCGGCTAAACAACACGCAGGCTCCGTACGCATCGGAGCTGAGCCGACACCAAAAGCCGGCGTGCCCGGCGCATCGATTTTGCACAAAGGGAAATCTCATGGCAGGAGTATCGCCACAGCGTGGGGGTTCCAATGCGACCATGATCGGCATGGTCGTGTCCATCGTCGTCGCCGTCATTCTCGGCGGCGTCCTGATCTGGATGGTCACCCAGCAGGAGCAGTTGCGCGCCAACGCCGCCACCGCCACCAGCGCCCGCGACAAGATCGTCAAGGGCAACGACGAGTCCGAGGCCAAGAAACTCTTTCCCAGCATCCAGGTCGGGCCGGGTAAAACGCTGGTGGGCGAGATCGTTCGCGCCGGCCGCGGACTGATGGGCCGCGTCACCGGCGATCAGACCGATTCCTCGCAGACCGCCATGGGCAAACTTGAGGCCGCCGCCGAAAAGATCGCCTCGGCCAAGGACGATCGAAACGCCGAGCAGCTCGCCTCGGCCAACGGGGCCGTCGGGCTGATCGAAGCGCTGTTTGGGCAATATACAGCGGAGCGCGAGGCGCGCATCAAGGCCGAGCGGTCGAACGACAAGGCGCTGAATGGACTTGCCGAGGCCGAGGAAACCGTCAAGAAGCACCAGCAGACCTTCGAGGACCGGCTCGCAAAACTCGCATCGCAAGTGGAAGAATTGCAGAAATCAAAGTCCGACTTCGAGCAACTGAAGGGTGAAGAGGTCCAAGCCCTCGCCAGCAAGGTTGAGGCCACGCGCGACGAGCTGGAAGACGCCAAGGTGACGCACGCTCGCCAGCGCCGGCAGGTTGCCGAGACGTTGAAGGAGCAGGACCTCATCCTGGCTTCGCAATCGGGCGCGCTGCGCGAGCTGCGCGGCAACGTGCCCTCGAACGCCGAGCCCCTCGCCGTGGCGCGCACCGCCGTCGGTAAGATTCTTCGCATTCTGCCTGGCGATTCTCTCTGTTACATCAACCTCGGCCGCGAGGACAAGGTCACGCTGGGCATGACCTTCAGCGTCTATTCCCAGGATGAGCGCATCCCGGCCGATGGCCGCGGAAAGGCGAGCATTGAAGTCAAGAGCGTCGATGCCAACACGTCGGAGTGCCGCGTGGTCGCCGCTCCGTCGCCGGACGATCCGATTCTGGAAGGCGACGTCGTCAACAACATCATCGTCGGCAAGAATCGCTCGAAGAAGGTGCGGTTCGTCGTGGTCGGCGACTTTGACACCGACTTCGACGGCGAGACAGACGTTCGCGGCCGCGAGCAGATCGTGGCGCTGATTCAGCGCACCGGCGGCCAAGTGGTCGACGAGGTCGACGCCGCGACGGATTACGTCGTGCTGGGCCAGCCGCCCAAGGGACAAGAGGTCGTCCCGCCGGAAGTGACGCCCGAGCCCGAGGATGAGGCGACTGACGAAGAGGCGTCTGACGACGAAGAAGCCTCTGAGGATGAAGAGGCCTCGACGGATGAAGAAGGGTCGGACGAAGAAGAGCCAGCCTCCGACGAGGAAGAGGAACCCACAGACGAGGAAGAGCCGACGGGGGATGAAGGGGAGGGCGCCGACGATGAGGAATCAGGCGACGAAGAACCGACCGAAGAAGAGCCGAGCGAAGAAGAACCAGGCAACGACGAGGGCACGGACGAAGACGAGAATCGCGGCGATGGCGGAAACGGCGGCGCTTTCGGCATGCAGGAAACCGTGAATGGCATTCAGCGCCAACCGGAAATCGACCCGACCGTGCCGGCCGCGACCCGCCGCGATCGCACCGACGCCGAACGCTATCGCGACGCCCGCCGCCGCGCAATGTATTTCTCAGTGCCGATTCTGACGCAGGACCAGTTCTATAACTTCATCGGCATCGAAGGCAAGCTCAGCGACATCCGCCGCCTGCAAGGCTGAACAGAGCCGCGCCCGTATCGAAGACTCGCCGTGGCGAGAGGAAGCGGTGGGCCGTTCGACTGCCGGCGTCACTCGAAATCTCCGGGCGATGTGCTCTTGCGCACCCGCTCGGCTGTTCTTTCTCCAATTCACCCCGTAGAATCGCGCCAAAGATTCAAATACGGGGATTCCCCGCGAGTAATCAGCGTGCCCGCCACCAAAGACGTCGTCATCTCGATCCGCAACCTCCGCAAGTCGTTCGCCAACCCCGACGGCGAGCAGGTCATTGTTCTCGACAACGTCACCTTCGACATCTATCAGGGCGAAACCATCGTCGTCATGGGCGGCAGCGGCTGCGGCAAGAGCACGCTGCTGAATTGCCTCATCGGCGAACACGAAGTCACCTCCGGCGAAATCCTGTTCAAAACGAAGGAAATGCCCCAGCCGCGCAACATCGTCGGCATGCGCGAGCCGGAGATGAACGAAATCCGCAAACGCTTCGGCATCCTCTTTCAAAGCGGGGCGCTGTTCAACTCGATGACGCTTGCCGAGAACGTCGCACTGCCCCTGCGCGAGCACAGCGCCGTCGATCCGTCGATCATTGACATTGTGGTGACGCTCAAACTGCAGCAGGTCCACATGCTCCCCCACCGCGACAAACTGCCGGCACAGCTTTCCGGCGGCCAGAAGAAACGTGCCGGCCTCGCACGCGCGACCGTGCTCGACCCCGAAATCCTCTTCTACGACGAGCCGTCAGCCGGCCTCGACCCGGTGACCAGCGCGACCATCGACGATCTCATCACGGACCTCTCCAAGAAGCTCAGCGTCACCAGCGTCGTCGTGACCCACGAGATGGACTCGGCCTTTCGCATCGCCGATCGGCTGGTCATGCTCGAGAAGGGGCGCGTGCTGAAGATCGGCCCGCGCGCGGAATTCGAGCAGTTGCGCGACAAGGCCCTCGACGAGCTCGCGGATGAAAACGAGAAGCTGATAAACCAGTTCCTCAACGGCTTCACCAAAGGCCCGCTGACCGACACCGACGGAACGTCGCAGTTCGAGGAACTTCTGATTCGATCCGAGTATTCGGAGATTTGATGCGCAAGGAACGCAACGCATTTAAGCTCGGGCTGTTCACGATCGTCGTGGTCGCCGTCTTCGTCTCGGTCCTGCTCTGGATCAGCAAGGGGCTCAAGGGCGAGATGAAGCCGATCGCCATTCGCTTCGCGCCCTCGCCCGTCATGCCCGGTCTCTCGGAGGGATCGGCCATTCTGATCGGCGGACAGAAGATCGGCCGCGTCATTACCTCGTCACTGGTGCCTACGGACGATCCCGATGCGTCCGCGCCAGATTATCAGGTCGAGGTGCGCGGTGAGATGCGATCGGACATCGTCCTGCGTGCCGACTGCTCGGCATTCGCCGAGGGTCCCCCGCTCGGCGGCGACGGACTGGTGAAAATCAATCTCGGCGAGTCCGAGGAAGTGTTCACCGGAGCCTACATCAAGGGAACCGACCCCGGCGGGTTCGCCGCCATCCTCGCCTCCCTGCAGGGCGAATTGAGCGGCACCGATCCGAACAGTCTGATCGGCCAGCTTAGGATTCAGCTCGATCCCGAGGCCGCCGAATCGCTCATGGCCAAGCTGCACACGTCGCTTGGCGACATCAACGCGATGACCGCCTCGCTCGCCCACGAACTGACGCCCGAACAGCGCGCAACGTTGCTGGCAAAGTTTCACGAGGTGCTCGACAACGTCAGCATCACCACCTCGTCCCTCCGCCGCGAGTTCGACCCTACCCGGTCCGACGTCACCCTGTCCAAACTCCACGCCGCCATGGACGCCATCAACGACAGCCTCGGCATCCTCACCCGCATCCTCGCCACCGGCGAGGCACCCATTGCCAACACGCTCACCAGTGTCGAGACCATGTCCGCCAATATCCGCGACGAGACCGACCCCGAGCGGCCGGAGAGCCTGCTCGCGCGCCTCAAGGAGACGAGCCGGCTGGTGAAGGTGGCGCTCGAAGACGTAAACACCATCACCAAAACCACCCGTGACGTCATGGTCCTCAACCGCGAAAACATCAACCGCATGTTGATGAACCTGAAGGAATCGTCCGACCACATCAAGACCGGCCTCAAGTACGTGCTGCGCAATCCCTGGCGGCTCATGAACGCGCCGACGCAAACCGAGCAGCAGCAGCAGGCCATCATGGACGCCGCCCGCAGCTTCGCCGAGGCCGCCGCCCGCATCGACGACGCCACCGCGCAGCTCCGCGCATTGGCCGAACTCCACGAAGGCGGCATCCCTCTCGACGACCCCGACCTCGCCCGCATCCAGGCCGACCTGAAAAAATCGGCCGAACTCTACGAAAAAGCCGAACAGGAAGTCTGGCGCCAGCTCGGCACAAAGTAACCCCGCACAACACGATCTTGATCTTCGCCTCGAATGGGGCGACGGGCTGTAGCCGCGGGTGGAGCGAAGCGGAACCCGTGGACACGAAGCACCCTAATTCCAGTCAGCTCCGAAGGAGCGGCGGAGTCATCGCAGAGTCGCGGTGCCCTTGGGCGTGCCATGCATTTCGGGATTCGCGTGGCCGCCGCCATCGGACGGGGGCAGCTCCGATCGGGCGCAGGTCAATGAGTGGCGGCCGTTCGGCCACCTAAGATAGAATAGGAATTGAAGAGGAGCACCCATGATTCGCGTAAACGACACCTTTGACGTCAACGAGTTCACCGCCGACCCCGCCTCGTTCATCGAGCGATTGAAACAGACCGGCGCGCCGGAGTTTCTTTCCGTGAACGGACAAGACGCACTCGTTGTCCAGGACGCCCAGAACGTATCGGGAGCTGCTCGAAACGCTGGACCGGTTGGAGTCGCTTGAAGGAATCCGTCGGGGGCTGGAAAGCAAGAAGAAGGGCGAGGGACGACCGCCCGGGAAGCACTCGAAGAAATGCGGATCAAGTACGGTATTTCACCCGAACAATGACTTTTCAAGTCATCATCGAAGCGCCGGCGCTCGACGACCTCGATGCAATCGTTCGCGCAACATTCGCCGTCGAACGCGGCGATTTGGCACACCGAAGTTACGCACGCGATCTTATCGCTGGAAACGATGCCGGAGCGCTGCGCTTTCGCCCCCGAAAATGATGAAGAAGGTATCGAAGTCCGCCAAACCCAGCGAGAGCGGACGAACGGTTTAGCATATTAGGCGGCTGCTACCAGAAATTCACTTTGTCATCTGGAGCGCTGAGCCATGCCTATCGGTATGAACGCCTCCATCACAATTCAAACTCGTCCCGACTTTCAAGAGAATTCAGGAAGGTCGCTTGAGAATCCTGAGTTTTCGACTTCGTGCTTCGTGGCTCCACCATTTCGGCGCGAAGTCTATTCGCCGTGGTGGGGCGTTTCGACGTGCCGGCCAATCGGCTTGACGCCGTTCGATCTTCCGGCTTTCCCATCGATCCAACCCGGTGTATTCTCCGCCGCGCCGAACAGACCCGGCTTGTTACAAAATTATGCAAAGGAGATTCACCATGACCCCCCGCGCATTGAAGATTCTCGCCGTCGCCGTGATGGCCGCCGCGTTGTGCGTCGTCTACGGCTGGAACCGCGAAAGCTCGGCCCAGAATTACCTGGCCCAGGCCAAGGGAAAAGGCGCCGCGGCCCAGGGCTGGTACGGCGAGTTCGCCGACCTGCTCGGCGCGCACGGCGACAAGGCCATGATGCTGGAAGCGCACGTCCATTCGAGCAAGGAAGGTGAGCTCATCGGGAAAGTGGTCGCCTCCAACGACGCCTTTCTGATTCTGAAGGCACAGGACCAGCGCAACCTTTATTTTGTCACCTGGGACGATGTGACCTGGGTGACGGCGCGGCCGAACTGACGCGGAGCGGCTTGGCTGTGCGGCAGGTGGGAAGGTGGAACGCGCTTTCAGATGCGCCTGCCGGGAACCGGCGGCGGTCACGGGCGTCTAATTCATGGGCGCGAATGCGAAGTCGCACTCGTGTCAGCAAAGGCGTCGCGTGCGCGCGCCACGGCGCGCGGGCCTGCCGCGCGGTGATAGATGCAAAGGAGCATTTCATGGTTCCAGCGAGATTTTCCAAAGAGTATGATCGAGTCATTTCCGCGACACCGGGGCCCTGTCGGGCCGCGGCTAAACGGGCGTCCGTCTCTCGTGTGAAAATGTTGCTGCTGGCGCTTGCGGCGATCATGTTCAGCCCATCGCCGTTACGGGCGGATGACAGCGGCGAGGGCCCTTCCGTCACAATCTATTCTTCGGCCGATCCGGCCGGCTTCGACCCCCAGCAGTTCATCTCCCAGCAGCGGGCCGGCAATAATCCGAATTACGCCTGGCAGGTTCCCGGCTTCGGCGTCGTGAAGGAAGTCCGCAAGGTCGATCTCGCCGCGGGGCACAACGATCTACCCTTTACCGACGTCGCTCAGTTCATCGACCCCACCACCGTCAGCTTTGCCGACCTGACCGACGCGGATGGGACTTCCGTACTGGAACAGAACTTCGAATTCGATCTCGTCAGTCCCGAGAAGCTGCTGGAAAAATATCTCGACAAGGAAATCTCCATCGTCGTCCATGCCGGCGACAAGACCGAAAAAGTCTCGGGCACGCTGCTTTCGGCCGTGCAGGGCAGCCTGGTCATCAAGACCAACGCCGGCCTGCGAATCGTCAACGGGATGGGCCAGTCGGTCATGCTTGGCGAGTTGCCAGAGGGCCTTCGCACCCGGCCGACGCTGCTGTGGAAGATCCACGCCGACACCGCCGGCGAACATGCCATCCGCACGACATATCAGACCGCCGGCCTCACCTGGCGGGCGGACTACAACGTGGTCATGAATGAGGCGGATACGAAGGCCGACATTGGCGCCTGGGTGAGCCTGCTCAATCTGTCCGGGGCGGGCTACAAAAATGCCCGGCTCAAGCTCATCGCCGGCGATGTTCAGCGAATCCAGCCGGCGCACCCGATGCGAGCTTATGCTGGCCGGGGCGGCGAGATGGAAATGATGGCCAAGGACGAAGCCGGGTTTCAGGAAAAATCGTTTTTTGAGTATCACCTGTATACGCTGCCGCGGCGCACGGACATCCTGATGAACACGACGCAGCAGATCACGCTCTTCCCGACGGCCCGAGACGTGACCGTCGAAAAGGTGCTCGTCTATTACGGGCTGCCCGAGTCACAATACTGGCACTTTGCCGATCCGGCCTCGGACCGCAACCTCGGCACGGCCACGAACAAGAAGTTGGACGTCTACGTTCGCTTCAAGAACGAGGAAGCCAACAATCTGGGCAAGCCGCTGCCCAAGGGCAAGGTCCGCGTCTATAAGGAAGATGACGCCGACGGGACGCTCGAGTTCATCGGTGAAGACCTCATCGACCATACGCCGAAAAACGAGAAGGTGCTCGTCAAGCTCGGGCAGGCCTTCGACGTCGTCGGCGAGCGCGTGCAGACCGATTTCACGATGGACACCGGCCGCAAGACCATGACCGAGTCGATCCGCATCCAGCTCCGCAACCACAAGAACAAGGAGCAGAAAGTCATCGTCAAGGAGAATCTCTATCGCTGGACCACGTGGGAAATCACGCAGAAGAGCGACGAGTTTGAGAAAATCGATGCGCGCACGGTTCACTTCGACGTGATGGTTCCCCCAGATGGGGAGAAGACGATCACCTATACGGTGCGCTACACGTGGTGAGACTAAATCCGACAATGAATGGCAAGACCCACGGGAGGCACGCCGGGGGCGTTTGCTCAAAGCGAATTTTCAGTTTTCCATCAAACTCACTCTTAGCGCGTTTTCTTTTTCGTTCGCCCCTGTTTTTTTCGCGTCTTGTTTACCGTGGCCGCGGCGATGCGTTTGGCGATTTTTTTTGAACGGCCCTTTTTCGCCGCACTGCTCTTGATATGCTCGTACTGCCGCTCATCTTTATTGGACCATGCCTCGGGCATATCCGTTCCTCTCAGAATTCCGCCGCCCGGATGCTCCCGCGAGAATCCGAGCCTGGGCGGGCGATTGCGTTTTCAACCTACACTGTGACTCGATGCGCTGAATTTGACATGAACATTCGGTGACGCCCCGTTCACGGCGCGGTGATAGCGTGCCTCGTTGACCTTTGTAGGTTCTGGCCGGAGTCGCTAAACTGCCGCGCTTTGCCATCGAAACAATCTGCTTTGGACCAGGAGATTTCCGTGGAGAAAACTCTCATCATTCTCAAGCCCGACGCCCTGCAGCGCGGCGTGGCCGGCCGCATCATCACACGATTCGAGGAAAAGGGCTTTCAGATATTGGCGCTCAAGGCCATGCAGATCAGCCGCGAGCTGGCTGAGAAGCACTATGGCGTCCACAAGGCCAAGCCGTTTTATCCGCGGCTGCTGCAATACATCACCAGCAGCCCGGTCGTCGTGCTGGTGCTGACGGCAAATAATGCCATATCGGTAGCACGAAAGATGATGGGCGCCACCTTCGGCTCCAACGCCGAGCCGGGCACGATCCGCGGCGATTTCGGCCTGTCCAACAGCTTCAACCTCATCCACGGGTCGGACTCGCCCGAGGCGGCGGCGTTCGAGATCGGCCTGTATTTCAAACCGGAGGAGCTGTTGGAGTATCCACGGGCGGTGGAAAAATGGGTCTACGATTTCACCGGCGACAAGCCGGAGTAGCCAACGCCGGGACGCTAATTCCCATCCGGTTGTGTCGTGGCGGGCGGTTCGCTTTCCGGGGGACTTTCGGCGTTGCGGGTGGTTGTCGGCGCTGACGCGGGGGCTTCCAAATCCGATGGCTTGCC
This sequence comes from Phycisphaerae bacterium, assembly GCA_035557035.1. Taxonomy (GTDB): domain Bacteria; phylum Planctomycetota; class Phycisphaerae; order UBA1845; family UTPLA1; genus JADJRI01. Next base: position 12,294 of record DATMEE010000257.1, on the reverse strand, counting down.
GATTTCAGCGGGGCGGACGAGGGTCAGACTGACCTCAATCGTTCGCCAGCGACGCTTGACGGACAGCCTGATCTGCTCGCCCGCGGCGCGGTCGCTCAGGCGGCGCTGCATTTCAGCGATGTCTCCGGTGGGCTGTCCATCGAGAGCCACGATCTTGTCACCCGCGCGAAGGTCAGCGCGGGAAGCCGGCGAATCCGGCGCGACCTCCTTGATTTTCACGCCCTTCGCGGCGGGCAGCAGCTTGTCGAGAAACGGAAAGAGACTCGGTTCATCCTCGGCCAGTACGATGCCGATGCGACCCTGCTCAATCGACTCCCCCGCCGCAAGGCGCTCGAACACGAGACCAATCTTGTCGCGGTAAATCGCGAAGCCGATGCCGCTGTCATACCACTCGGCCCCGGCCAGCGCGCCACCGGAGCCGGCCATCGGCACGAGGATTCCGATGACCGCGCCTTCAATGTCGAGCAGCGGACCGCCGTAGTTGATGGGCGAAACTTTGGCGTCGGTCTGAATGGCGTTGCCATTCCGCCGTCCCACCGCACTGATGATCCCGAGCGACATGGACGCCTGATCGCCGCCCAACGCCCGGCCGCAGGCGATGGCGTATTGACCCACGCGAAGGTCGTCCGTCGCCAGCCATTGCGGTTCGGGCAAATCGGCGGCATCAACCTTGAGCAGCGCGAGGCGGCGGATGTAGTCGCGGCCGAGGAGCTTGGCGATCAACCGCCGGCCGTCCTGGAGGGTGACGGTGATGATCGAGGGATCACGCGCGAAGTTGAAGCTGCTGGTGATGATGTAGCCATCGGCCGAATAGACGAGACCCGTGGTCGGTCCCTCTCCGAGGCGAAAGCCCTCTTCGGCGCGCCCCCGAGGCCCGGCTTCGACGATGGGCTGCGCGCCGCCGATCGTTTCGATTTTCACGATTGAAGCTGAAGCGCGCGCGACGGCGGCGCGGATCGCGGCCGCGCGGGCCCGCTCGATATCGGGCGCCTCGGTCCCGCTGACCGCACAGGCGGAAACCCACATGAGGTGAAAGATCGCGTTGGCCATCACTTTTTCACGCCCACGGTCACCGGTGCGCGAATCAATTTCTCGCCCCGCTTGAGCACGATTTCGATGGACTGTCCGGGCTTCAGCTCGTTGACGACTTCTTCAAAACTCTCTGCGTCGGCGATGTGCCGGCCATCGACGGTGAGAATCAGATCGTCCTTTTTCACGCCCGCCTCTGCTGCCGGCGATCCGGGTACCACGCGCTCGACATAGGCGGAGACCTGGCGGAACCCGAGTTTCGACAGACGGATTCCGAGGAACGGCTCGCCCTCGACGGCTCCCTCGATGGCGCCCTGCGATGCCGGAGCCGATTGCCCGCTGAGAAACGAAACAACCTCCTCGGCAGGAACCGCGTAATTCAGCCGCGTGTTCGTCGCGGATGCCTCGACGATGAGTCCGATGACGCCGACGCAGCGCCCGTCGATGTCAAGAAGCGGCCCGCCCGGAGCGCCGGGGTTCGCGGTAATCGCGTCGATGATGAGCACCGGACCGGCGTAATCGAAATCCTGTGTCAGGCGGCGAGCGTCGAGCTGTGTTCGCAGACTGAGAATTCCGCGGCTCACCGAGACCGGCTCCTCTCCCTCGGCGACCTTGAACCAGTTGCCGAGCGCGATCACTGGATCGCCCGGCTGCAATGCGTCACTTGAAATCAAGCTGATATGCGGAAGGTCCTTGCCGTCGATCTTGAGCAGCGCCAGATTGCGGGAGTCGTCGTGGCGAACCAAATCGGCGTCATATTCGCGGCCATCGGAAGTCACGGCGCGAATGGATCGCCCCGCGACCAGCAGCGATTGCGTGGTAACGATCTGACCGTCAGACGAAACAATAAATCCGGTGCCATAGCCGTGCTCGCGGCCGATCCCGCGTCCGTAGAGCTTGACAACGGCCGGCTGGGCCCCGGAGACGGCGTGTTCGATGGCGTTCGATTTCCCTTGAGAAGGGTTTGCGATTGAAAACCGCGCGAGGGTCGCGAGGGCCAGAATCGAGCCGATCGCAAAGCTACCCCGGCGCGCTGATACAAATCGACGGCGCAAGTCGATGGCGCTCATTCCTCGCCTCCCGCGATGACGGACTGGAATTCCTCCACCGAATGTAGCGTCTCATTCAAATAGAGTGATCGTCGATGTGGCAAGCTTACGGCGCCGGCTTTTCGCATCTCTTCATATTCATATCGCACCTGACGGCCGGTCGAACCCTCGCGAAACTCGACGCGAAGCAAGTCGCCCTTCTCATCGTCGAAGCCAAGCTGAAAGCTCGCACCTTTCTGAGGCTTGCATTCCAGCACGACCGCGACGCGATCGGTGATTTCATCGGCCGCGATCACGCGACAGCGGGCCGCCAATTCATCGCCGCCGGCCACAAGCGTCCAGCGGATCGAACGCTCAAGCTCAACCGGCGGCATATTCGCGGCCGGTGGCCGGATGGCCTCCCGACTCTCCGCAACATCGACGGCGGTTTCATCGGTCCCCGCCGATGACAGGCGTTTTCCGATCCATTTGATGTGCGTCAGACTCTTCACGTCTTCGTCGCCGCCGAGCGCCTTGACGTAATATCGAAAGGCCCGCTTAACCGCACGTCGATTGGCCGCCTCTGTGACAGGAGTTCGGCCGAGCAGATCGCGCCCGCCGAACATTTCCTGCTGAGATTTTTCGGGCTTGGGGATGGGAAGGTCCTCGAGGCGAAAGCGGGAGGTGCGTTCCTCTCCATCCCTTCGGCAAACGACCTCGACGGGCCAATTTGCCGGAAACACACCGAGGTGCGACGCGAATTGATTCGCGCTGCTGATTTCGCGGCGCGCGAAACTAAGAATCTCATCGCCCAGGCGAATGCCCGCGAGATACGCCGGTCCGCCTTCAAGAATCTGATCAACGATGACTCGGCGGCCGCGATCGACCACCGTGAACCCCGCAGTGGCGTGCTTTGTCGTCAGACCTGCACGCCACATCGGGATGAAACGCTTGATCTGATTGATCGAAATCGCGTAGCCGACGCCGACGTTGACGCGGCCGCGCTCTTCGATAGAAACGCGGCCGTTGATGCCGATGAGCCGGCCATCCGCATTGAAGAGCGGGCCGCCGGAATTGCCGGGATTGATGGACGTATCGACCTGGATGCAATCGGTGTAGCGCAGCGCACGCGCCTTGGCGCCGGCGCCCGCCTGGTAGCGATGCAGGCCGGAGATGATGCCGAAGGTAATCGTCGGCGTGTAGTCTTCCGCCAGCAAAAATGGATTGCCCATGGCCAGCGCCGCGTCGCCCACGCGCAGTACGTCGGAATCACCCATCTCCGCAAAGGGAAACGCGCCCTTTCGGCGGGCGCGAAACATGGCCATATCGCCCGTTGGGTCCACGCCGAGAACTTCCATCTCGTAGATTTTCCCATCGGGCAGTCCGATGTCGCCCGCGCGATCCTCCAACATGCTGGCGATGACGTGGAAGTTGGTTAGTCCGTGCCCTGCGGCATCAATCAAGACTCCCGACCCGCCGCCCGCCCGGTTTCCGCGATTGAAAACGCAGGCGACTGCGGGGCTGACGCGCTCGATCACCTCGATCCGCTCCCGCTCTTCGGCACGAACCTGAGCAAGGTCGCCCGATTTAGAGTCATCGGCCGCTGCATGTCGAGCAAGCTCGCTGCCTGCAAGTGAGAACGCCAGAATGAGGGGAATACTTGGACAACGGCGCATCGCAATTCCTAGTGCATCTGGCTGAAAGCGCGAGCCGAGGCGTGCGCGGCATCGTTCGTGCGATCGCTCTTGCGGATGAGAACGGCGTTGGCCCAATTCGCATGGTCCCCCAGGTCGAGCTGGTCGGCCGCGTCGGTTTCGAGAACAAGCACGTCGGCGCCGGCGAGTTCGACACTCACGGTTTTTGGCGCGTCGCCGCCCCGCATCAGGCCGGACTCGAAGAGCACTTTTCCGTCCACCCGCACGCGAAAAATGACGCTGCCGCGCATCTGTGTGGAGTCATCCAGGCCGACCACCGCCGCAAATCGCTCGTATTCGCCATGGAGGGAGTAGGTCAATGCATTAGACGCATGAACGCCCAGCCCGTGCCCATAGGCGATTCCCCCGAGCCGCAGCGGGCCGCCGGTCACGTTCGTGTTCGTGCGAACGGGCCACGCCGCCCCCGGCAGCGAGCGCTGCTCCGCGTGAACGGGCTTCAGGTCGGCTATGCGAACGACGCGATCGCTGCGAAGGTCGATCTGCTTTACGCGGTCCCAGGGAATCGTGAAGCGATCAAAGAGGTCTGATTCGACCGTGACCCCGTCGACGTCGGCTGAATAGATCCGAACGCCGAGCCGGGCCTCCGTGCTGGTGTGAAGCGTTGCTGGAGTCGAGCCCGTCGTCACCGCGGGCGCGCCCAGGACAAAACCAAAGACGGTTGCGTAGTCGCCGCGGCGCACCTTGCCCGCGACCTTGAACTCCCAGGTGTCAGGCGAAAGGCTCTCGAGCGAGCCTTGAAGCGCCACCGGTTTTCCATCGGCGATGACGATGATCGTGTCGCGACCCGTCTCGCGATGACGGATGCGCTGCTCGAAATCCGCGAGCGCGGCCTTCTGCGAATCCGCCCCGGCGCGCAGCGCGGCGATTGCCGAGAGCCGTACGCGAAGCGGACTGCCGAGGGCGGCGTCGATCTCCACGACTCTTGCCGAATCCGCTCCGGCGATCGGCATCAATTTCCCGTCGAACGTGCTTCGGTCGTTCAGCTCGAAATGCCACGTTGAAGATGGGATGTCATTGGGACGCGCATTCGCGACCCGCCCCGCCGGCGTAATCCGGATGAGTTCGTCGAGCGGCCACGACACGGCCCCCTGCTCGCTCTGTCCGCGCAATACCTGATCCTTAAATTGCAGTTGTCGAATCTGCACGTCATGACCATGAAGATCGGAGATTCGGAAAGTACGATCGTCAGTGTTCTCCGAGGTCAATGCCTGGGCCACGGCCTCTCGTCCTTCGTCGGGTTGCGCGCGAGCCGCATTCGCGGTCGCGGCAATTGCGCCGCTTCCGAAAAGACTGATGACAATGACGATCCGCGAAAAATGCACGCTCAACTCTCCGGCGCTTCCTTTGAAAGCTGCTTGTAATACTGCTCGAGCAAGTCTCGATACTGACTGGGGAACTGCTTCTGAAGCGTTTGCATCACTTCCTCTCGCTCGCGCGGCAGCATCTTGCCCCACATCTCGCCGGGTCTGGCAATCGACTTGCGCAGTTTGCCTTCGCGGCCGCCGCCCGTGGGAAGCGTCGATTCAGCGGCGCCGCCGCCGGGCTTCTTGCTGCCGCGCGGCGCGCCTCGGCGGCCGGACTGGCCTTGTCCCTCGCCCTCTCCTTGATTCTGCTCCTGCTGCTCGGCCTCGTCGATGAGGGTCTCCAGAAGCGCGACCGCCTCTTCCTGCTTCTGCAGCAGCGTCTCGTCGGTCTGTCCGGTTTTCAGCTTCCGGCGGGCATAGGTGAGCAGGTCGCGAATGTCGCCGATGCGGCCGGGGGCGCGGCGGGAGAGTTCGGTGAGAATTTGTTGGGCGGTGGTGCGCAAGCGCTCTGGCGCGTTCGGATGGTTCTTGAGAAAGTCCTCGAACGTGCCGTAGGCGAATTGATAGTCGAGCACGTGGACCTGGCAGTATCCGAGCATGAAGCGAAAGTGGTCAGCCGCGGTCGTGAGTTTTTCGACGGGCTTGTGGGCTTCGAGCACGCGGTTCAGCAATGCGTGGCAGCGCTCGATCAACTCAAGGTCGATGAGCGCGGTAGCCCCGAAATTCGCGGCCGCCACGGCGAGATAGGGATCATCCGATTCCGCCAGCTTCTCGAAGACGTCAGCCGCCTCGCCGGACTTGTCCTGCTCGATAAGTTCAAGTCCTCGTTTGAATTCCGGCGCGAGGACTGAATAGGCCAGGGTGATGAATTCGCCGAGATCTTCGGGCGCCGTCGTCTCCCGCTGCGATGCGACAAAAGCCTTTGCCTCGTCATCGTAAGCGCTGTGCTGGGCGACGAATGCGAGAAATTCGGCCACAACCTGCTCATTGGGCAGCGGAGGTGGCGCGGGCTCGCCTTTCCGGAGTTTCGGCGCCATCCAGTCATAGCCGGGCACGGGCGCGATCGTCCTTTCCGGCCGGAGCCCCGGCGTCGAGATCGTGAGCCAAATTGCCGCGATGGTCAGCACTCATTCCTCTCGATCAAATTTGAGCGTCCTCGACTTCATTGCGCTTGGCGCAATGACTCGTGCATCTGCCTCGCCATTTCCGCCACATCCGATTGGCGCTGCGACAGTTTTTGCAGTCGATCCGAAATCTCTTCGGCCGGCGCGTCCGGCTTTTCGCGATCGCTCTTCAGACGTTCGGTGAGACGATTCACGCGCATCTGGCACGAGCGTAGCAGCTTCAATTCGGCCGAACCGGGGAGCAGGGGCGAATTCTGCTGGCCCGCCTCGTTCTCTCCCCCGCTCTCCTCATTTTCCATTTCCTCCTGCTTGCGCTCGATGGCCTCGATGATGTCGCGAAGCACGGATTCGAGGTCGGCCTGTGTCGCAAGGACGGCATCGCCAACCTTTGCGGCGGCAAGGTCATCCGCAGCCTCGCGGGCATCGTCGCGCACCTGCTTGATGAGCTGCGGCAGAATGATGGTCGTTCCCTCCTCCGTCAGAAGGAATAGCGCCTCATCGGCCTGGTCGCCGACCCATCGCTGCTTTTGCGAAAGATCGGGCAATTCCAGCTCGTCCGATCGCTTCCAATTCGCCTGCTTCAAATTTGCAAGTCGATCCGTTGCCTTGTTGCACTCAAGCTGGCGGCTGAGCATGGCGCGGAACCGCGATTCGAGCGCGGCGAGCATTTCTTCCTGCTGCTCCTGGCGCAATTGCTCCAGTCGATCTTCGAGTTCCTCCTGCGATTTCTTCAAGTTCTCGAGCGCCTTTTCCTGCTTTTTCACGGCCTTGTCGGGATCGTTTTTTTGCAGATCCTCGGCAGCCCCTTCCTGCTGCGGGACCGCTTCGCTCACACCCTGTTGCCCCGGTGTCGCCTCGCCTTTCTTCGCGGACGGCTTCGAATTCTCCTGGGAACTCTCACCTTCGCCGCCTTTTTCCGCCGCCGCATCGTCGCCACCCATGTCCTCGGCAAGCTTGCGAGTCTTATTTGCAGTTTCTTGCTGTTCCTTCGCCTGTTCCTCCAGCTTCAATTTCCGGCGAAGCTCGGCGGACTCTTGTTCGAGTTCGGCGAGCGCCTTTTCCATCGCGTCGGAGGCTGACTGCTGCGATTTGAGGGCAGACTCGCGGCCGCCTTCGTGAAGCGACGCTTCGGCAGCTTTCATCTGGTCGGTCGCACTTTGAAGCTGGCCTGCCGCGCTCGCGACGTTTTCCGATTCCGCATCCGCATCGGCCATTTCCGACAATTGAGCGGCCAGCTTTTCCGTCTCCGTTCGCAGATCGGCTTGCGTCTGCTCCTCGTCGCCCGGATTGGCGGAGTCCGTCGTGCGGGCGGTCGCCTCCTGTTGGCGTTTTAGCAATTCCTGAAGTTTCTGAGCGGCGGCGTTAATGGCCCGCTCGCGCGCGGCCACATCGCGAGCTTCGTTAGCGGCATCGAGTTCGCGCTGTTGCTCGCGGACGAGGTCGTCGAGCGATTTGCGAATCGCGTTCAGCTTCTCGATTTCGTCCTGGCGTTCTTCCAGATCATCCGGACCATCCATTAACTGCTTGAGGAGGGACTGGAGTTCGCCCATGACGAGCTGCTGCTGGTCGGCCGCGTCGGAAAGCCGATTGTCCTTCAACTGCTTGATGATCTCGTCGATCTGGGCACGGACCTGATCGCCGCGCAGCCGGCCCAATCCGTCCATCAACCGCTCGGCCTTTTCCGGCTCTGTTTTCTTCAGCGCCTGGGCCAACTGAAACATCCGGTCTTCGAGCCGGACGATGCGGTCACGGATGAGCTCCTGGCGTTCGTCGAGGGCGGCCTTCGAAGGCGTGTTCGTGGGCGTCGAATCATTCGATGTTTCCTGCGCGGGCAGCGATGAAACTGACGAGAAGTAGGCGCAGGGCATCACACCCAGTCCCACCATCCACAGAAGCGAACGCAATCCGCGCCCCCCGGCTCGTCCCATGCTAAAAGACCGACTCAACGTCACGGATGCTCCTCAATGGCGGGTTGCGTCGCCGGCGACGGCGTGTCGCCGAACAATCGTTCGATCTCCCGATCCAGCTTTTCCCGCGTGTCCTCGTTCACTTCCTGCTGCAAGCGTACGATTTCGCGAACGAGAGCCACCGCTTCATTGTATCCCTCCCATTTCAGCATGGCGGCGAGAATCGCGTTCATCGCCCGCAGAAGCTGTTTCTGCGCCTCTTGTACTTCATCGGCTGTCTTGACCTCGAACCGGTCTCGCAGCCGTTCGAGTAACGATGCGGCCGCCTCAATCTCACCACCGACCAGCGTCCGGAGCGGGGCAATAACACCATTGCCAAGCCGGCGGCGAACCTGTGGCGTCGTCAGTTCGTTCACCTCCAGTTCGGCCAATATCTGCTCGAACTGGCGGAGGATCGTGCGCACCCGGCTGAGTTGCTGTCGCTGGGTGCGGGCCTCCTGCCCATAGGCTAGCTGCCGCTGGGCCGACATCGCTTCCGGCTCGGGGGCGGTGCGTAGGGCGGACACCCGCGCGCTCATCTGCTCCTGCGCCTTCACGACCAGTTCAAACTCACGCCGCCATTCATTCTCGCGCCGACCAAGTTCCGCGAGCAGGTCTTCGGCCGTGGCCACCCGTAAGGTATACGCAATGGAGAGACCGAGGTTTGACGGAGGGCCTCGGTCGCCAGGTGACGTGCTGCCCGGTTGACTCGTCTCGGAAGCGCTGTCACTTGGAATGATGGTCGAAACCGCGGCGGGCTGAAAATCGCGAGCCGTCGCCTGAAGGGTGAGTTGGTCGCCGGGCTTCAACGCCAGCGGCATGAGCGGCCATACATGCGTCGCCGCATATTTTCGCTGGCCGGCGGTGAAATCCGGGAGTGCCTCAAAATCAATCAGCGGCTCGGCCGACTCATACTTGATCTCGTAGCGTAGGGCGACCGCCTCGATTCCGAGGTTGTCGTCGCCTTCGACCGCAAGGCGCAATTGCGCGTTGGGCACGACCATCTCACCAACCCCCGGCAGCGAGAGCTTCACGGACGGGGGCGGATCGGCCGCGAGATTGAAGGTGTAAGTCACGGGCGATCGATCCTCCAGCCCGCTTTCATCCCGCACGTCGAAGAAATAGGTTCCTCTTCCCTCGGGCACGAACCGCGTGGTCAGGTGCGTGGGGTGCGTGACATCGGCTGCCGCCACAATGACATCGTCGGCGCGCCGCTTGAGAGCCGCCTGTACCACCGGCTTGTTCATCTCCGCGATGATGCGGACTTCCGATCCGCGGACCATGTCGGCGACCGTCTGGCCGCGCGCGAGTGTGAATCCGACTTCACCGGTGTAGGCGGGCGGGGTGACTTCGATGGTGACTGAACGGACAGTCGGTCTTTCGACCGTGACCACGTCGAACCAATCGGTGCGTTCGTCAACACCCCATTGATCGATCACAAAGCGAACTCGCATGGCCTGCGAGAGCGGCCCGTAATCATAGATGAAGCGGCTTTCACCCAATCGGTCCATCGCTTGCTGAACAGTCGAGCCGGAGGCGATTTCAAATTCGGCCGCCAGGGCGCTGGGCGCCTTGCCCTCGGTGCTGGCCACGATCGTCAGATCGTCGCCGAGCGGCCAGACCAGTTTTCCATCTTTGAATCCCTCGGCGACAATCTGCGTCGAAACCGGCCAGGAAACATCGCGCAGCAGCCAGTTGCGTTTCAGATAGGCCGCCACCGACCCCGGGAGCACTGCACTCGCGGCAACCGCGGCCGATAGCGCACATGCCGCCAGGGCGACACGCTTAATAAAAGGACCGCGGCGCAGGATGTTGATCGTGGGCAGCGTTTCAAAATCGCGAAGTGATTCGACCAGGATCGCGTCGATCAAGGCCGGCGAATTTCGGGCGGGATCGAACCCGCTTTGTCCTGCGAAGGCGACCATCGAAACGAGGCGGTCGGCCAACTCGGGTTGACGATGTTCGAGGACTTCGGCGACACTCTCCGCGTCAACGACAACGGTCATCGGCTTCAGCACGCGGCGAATAAACTCGCGGCCCAGAAGACCGATCACCAGGGCGAGCAGCGAGATCCGGGGACCGATGCCTAGGAGCAGAAAGCGATCCAGCAGGAACTGAAGCGTCGCGAGCGCAACGAGCAGCGCAACGCAACGTGCCAGCCCATCCGCGAACAACTGGCGTCGCAGCGCGCGGCCCATCCGCTCAAGCGGCCTCACGATCCGCGAGCGTATGGAATCGCTCAATTGTGGCAGTGTCGGGCTTTTGTCCATTCACGCACAATTCGTTACAATAGCTTTGCTCGCTTGCGAAGTATCCACTCGACCGTCAGCAAACCGACGAGCAGGACGAGGACGGTCGAATTGTCCCAGATCGCTCGCGGGCGGCCGCGGACGGTAAACGTGCGACTCATGTCTGGCACCTTTTCCGGCACCTGCCGCGCCTCGTTGACCTCAAAGTACGCGCTGCGGCCGCCGGTTTCGGCCACGAATTGACGCAGCGCCTCCCGATTCATCGCGGTATTTCTCATCTCGATGTCGGATCGTGAAATCTCCAGTTCTTTTTCCAACCGGCGATCCGCTCCACCACTTTCGCCGCCGATGGCGCCCGGGAGCGAAACAGTGAGCCGTACGGCGCCCAGCATGTCCGCGACAAATCGTCCTTCGTAATAACCTTCCTGTCCGATCACGGGGAATAATTCGACATTGCGCGGGCCTCCCGCGGAATTGTCGCCGAGCGCATCCTTCGCCTCCGGCTGCCCATGCGACTGGGCAGGAGACACTTGAAGTTCCAGTTCGGGCACCACCAGAGGGCTGAATTGCTCGTCGAGGGCGCGCACGGTGGCGACGACGTTCTCGCCCAATTCGTATTCGTCCTTGCCGGTCAGAATCTGTCCCCGCGCCCGGCCGCCAAGAAGCTTTCCTTCGACGAGGAAGCGGAGAGTCTGAATCCAAAATCGGTTGAAGTGCTTTTCGTCGGCGCGACGCCATCGCCAGGTCGAATTCAGCCCCAGCCAGGCGGTGCGCCCGGTGCCGACGAACTGAGTGGCGAAAAGGACATGCGGCCCGAAGGCGTTGACCATGCGGGGGTTCGAGTGGCGCATCAGCGCTTTTGCAACGGGTTTCCCGCGCAGAACCGGATAGTGCCAGAACACGCCGCCCAGCGCGGCCCACACGGTGGCGGTTTGCGCAGAATCATCCGACTGGCGAAGAATGGCGTCACCCGCTGCGTCCGGAGGTATCAGAATCGGCCAGGCCCGGGTTTGATAATGTCCCAGCTCATTGACGACCAATTCGGCTTCTGGATCGGGCGAGACGGGCAGCGTGTCGATGAGTGACCGAAGATTGGCATTTCTCAGAAATCGGGCGGTGTACTTGTTGCCGGCCGCATAGAGCAGGCCGCCGCCGTAGTCGGAGACGTATGTTGCGATCATGCTTCCCCAGGTCGGATCGAACTCGGCCGGGTCGCAGTCCATCAGCATGATTGCGTCGTACTGGTTGACCTCTTCGAATGTGTCAGGCAGAGCGGCGATTACCTGGTCGCCGTCGCGCACGGCCTTCGCGTCGGCGGACTGGAGCCAGGTCGAGACTTCGACGGTTTTGTCGCGCTCGAACAGGCGGGCGAGAAAGCGATAGTCATAGCTGGGCGAGCCAGCGATCAGAAGAACCTTCATCTTGTCGTCGAGAATTCTGACGGACGGCGACAACTCCTTTTCATTGTCCGCGAGGAGTGTTTCCGATTCGGTCGGGGCCAGCCGTGCGACGTAACGCGCAGAGCCCGGCTTTTGCACTTTGCGCTCGAACACGACGGGCGCGACTCGCGCTTCGGCGTCGACCTGGACGGTCCGGCTTTCCACCTGTTTTCGCGCGCCGCCCTCGAGCTGCTCGTAGAGTTCCAGCGTAAGCGGCTGATTCTGTAGTCCCTGCACATCAATTTGGACGGTCACGCTGAAAGGGTCGTTCTTAAAAGTCGTTCGCGGCGCCGACACGCGAGTGATGCGAGCATTGATGGGTGTCGCCGGGTCGCCAATTCCAATGGCGAATACCGGCAACTGCCGCTGGTTCAAGACCTGTGCCACGATTGCCGGCGATTCACCGCGATTGAATTCGCCGTCCGACAAGAGCACGATCCCTGCAATCGGCGCACTAGCG
>DATMEE010000256.1:0-2502 GCA_035557035.1 Phycisphaerae bacterium | reverse complement strand
TTCTCCAGGGTCGTCCCGGACGCCGCAAAGCGGCGAGCCGGAATCCACTCACCTTGCCGCAGGGTAATGCGGAGTTGCGTGGCGAGCAGGCCCCGGCTCGGAGGCCGGGGCGACGGCAGAGAGGGCAGCATCAGCCAATCGCCCCGCCGGAGCGCCAACTTATGAGGACAACGACCCATGCAAGCCAATGATCTCCCCGCGACGCCCTCCTTCCGCCTCGACGGACGGCGGGCGCTCGTCACCGGCGCGGGACGCGGCATCGGCCTTGGGGTCGCCACCGCCTTCGCCGAAGCCGGTGCGCATGTGACGCTCTGCGCGCGAAGCGCGGACGAGATCGAGAGCGTGGCGGAAGCCATAAGAGGCAAGGGGTGGCTTGCGGATACCCTCGCCTGCGACGTTACCGATCTCGGCGCGTTCGCGGCGGCGATCGCCAAAGCGGCGCCCTACGACGTCTTCTTCAACAATGCCGGCATGAACCGGCCGAAGCCATTCGTGGACGTGCCGGTCGAGGACTTCGACGCCATCATGGGCCTGAACGTCCGGGCCGCGTTTTTCGCCGCGCAGGCCGTCGTGCGCGGGCTCATCGCGGCGGGCAAGCCCGGCTCGATCATCAACATGTCGTCGCAGATGGGGCATGTCGGCGGCGCGAACCGCTCGCTCTACTGCGCCTCCAAATGGGCGATGGAGGGGTTTTCGCGCGTCATGGCGATTGAACTCGGGCCGCGCGGCATCCGCGTCAATACACTGTGCCCGACCTATGTCGAGACGCCGATGACCCGTCCCTATTTCGAGGACGATGCGTTCCGGCAGAGCGTCGTTTCGAAGATCAAGCTGGGCCGCCTGGGCACCGTCAATGACCTGATGGGAGCGGCGGTCTTTCTTGCTTCGGACGCCTCGGCCCTGATGACCGGAGCTTCGTTGCTGGTGGATGGCGGCTGGACGGCCGATTGAGATCGGCGGGCCTTGTCGAGAATCCGCCGTCGCTGTAAGTTATCGAGTGATAACCAATGGAGGAAAACCCCGATGCGCGCGCTTGGCTTCAATCATCTGTCGATCGGGTCGAAGAATCTGGACGCCTCCTTGCAGTTTTACGAAACCCTGTTTGGCATGGAGCGCATCCCCACCTATAATTTCGGTTTCGTCACGCAGTATCTGCGCTGCGGGAACTTGCAGCTTCACGTCTTCCATCTGGAGGACAATGTGCCGCTCTATCAGCATTTCGCGCTCGACGTGGATGATTTCCATGCCGTCTACGAAGCGGCGAAAAAGCTGGGCGCACTGGACACGACCACATTCCGCAACCCTATCAACGAGCTCCCCGATGGTTCCGTGCAGATGTATTTGCGCGATCCCGGCGGCAATCTGCTGGAAGTCGACTGGCCGGATATAACGACGCTCGACACCTCGCGGATTCCCGAATTGCGCAAGCTCTCCGAATTCGCCGAGCAGACAGGGGAAGCACTGAACGCATCGCTCTATCTGGACCGCCCGGATTTCAGGCCGGCCGGGCATTAGCGGCATGATCAGTTTAGGTGGACCAGAAGACCAGCGTGCTTTGTCGAAATCCCCGCGCAGGCGGGGATCCAGCAAACTATTGAGTCTGGGGGTACTGGATCCCCGCCTGCGTGCGGGGATTTCGACAAGTGTAGTCAACTAATCTGATCACGCACGAACCCCGCTCGGCAGAGGAAGCGATGTCCGCAAGCCCCGCAAACGCATCCCGGCGGCCATGGGCCGATATGGGTGCGGACTATAATGCCGCGATGGAACGGGCGGAAGCGCTGGTCCCGGTGCTGCGGCAGCGCGCGGTGCAAACGGAGGCGCTGCGGGGGCTGCCCCCGGAAACCGAACGCAACCTGCATGAAGCCTGGCTTTTCCGCATTCTCCAGCCACGACGGGTCGGTGGCGCCGAACTCGATTACGTGGCGATGATCGATGTGGCGGACGTGCTCGCGCGCGGCGACGCATCGGTTGCCTGGACCGTCACCAATCTCGCGAGCCATCATTGGATGCTGGCGATGTTCGAGGAGGCAGCCCAGACGCTGATCTGGGGCGATAACCCCGATGCGCTGATCGCATCCTCCTTCGTCTTTCCGGCCGGACGCGCAACGAAGGCGAAGGGCGGCTACGTCCTCAAGGGGCGCTGGCCGTTTTGCTCCGGGGTCGGACCGAGCCAATGGTCGATGCTGGCGGGAATGGTCGCTGGCGAGGCTGGCAGCGCACCGGAATACCGGATTTTCCTCGTTCCCGCCCGCGACTATAAGATCATCGATACGTGGACGGCGCTCGGCCTGCAGGGCACCGGCTCGCACGATGTGGAGATCGCCGAAGCGTTCGTGCCGGAATGCATGACGCTAGCGGTGGCTTCGGTCGCGGGAGGAGCAACGCCGGGCAGCCCCGTCAACCCCACACCGCTCTACAGGATTCCCGTCTTCGCGCTGTTTCCCTACGTGCTGTCCGGGATCGCGCTCGGCAATGCGCAGGCCTGCCTGGACGACTATG
>DATMEE010000255.1:0-6077 GCA_035557035.1 Phycisphaerae bacterium | reverse complement strand
GAAGAAAGGACAACTTCTAAATGGCGAATTTCTGCGCTCGAACGCGCCCAGTGACGAGTGACGTGTGACGTGTGACATGTCAATGCGGGCGCGCACCGAGTTCATGGAAAGTGACGTGTTGGGAAGGATTTCCGCCGTCGCTAAAGCTATGGCGGACAGGACGGCGGGCAGGATCCGCAACTTGTCACTCGTCCTGCGGGCTCCGGGCAATTACCTCCCGGCCAACGGGCGCTTCTACTCCATCGGGGGCCG
Organism: Phycisphaerae bacterium; assembly: GCA_035557035.1. Lineage (GTDB taxonomy): Bacteria > Planctomycetota > Phycisphaerae > UBA1845 > UTPLA1 > JADJRI01. Next base: position 5,825 of record DATMEE010000255.1, on the reverse strand, counting down.
CAGCTCTGATCTAGCTGGTTCCGACTTCACCAGCCCAACGTTGGCTGCCATGATCGCGCCGTGTTCTGTGAAAACATACGGAGGACGGCGACGGCCTCCATGGCTAGAACTTGAGGTGCCAATTTGGCACTTCAAGTTTTCCCATTCATCCGGAGAAACTGGAAGCACGAAGTCTTTCGGAAACCGATATGCATTTCGCTTCACTGCGCGATTGAGTGCCTTGGTCTCGACGCCGTAGATGGATGCAAGGTCGAAATCCAGCATGACGCGTTGACCGCGGATTTCGCGAATTAGGTTGTTCAATCGCTTCGCCCGGGAGGGTTAGTTTCTTGGAGGGCATGGCAGGATCCGCAACTTGTCACTCGTCACCGGTCACATGTCACTCGCCGACAATCGGACGGCGGGCAGGATCGCAACTTGTCACTCGTCACTGGTCACATGTCACTTGCCGACAACGGAGCGACATAGAAGGTAAAGTCGCGCAGGGAACCGACGAACGTTGAGCGACAAATATCGAACGTTAAGGCTAAAACCCAATGCGGGGCTTTTGCGGTGAGGGCGGCACGGCGAGTCTTGCGTAGCGGGAGCAAGAAATTGTAGTCGTTGTGGCATGACTACCCAGGAAAAGACTGCCGCAATTAAGAAGTTCGTAGAAAATCACCAAGACAATCTTGCCGCTACGCAGGCTGCCAACATCCAGCCGGGTCTAAACCACCTTGTGATCGAAGCGATGAACAGCGCGCTCATAGCGGATCTCAGATCCGTCTTCATCCTGAAATAGCGGCAACCAATTTCCCGGGGCGCTCTGAATATCCCCGTTGCCGCAAGACTCGGGATCTGGCGACGATTTCGACGGCCGCAGACCGCCGCTCCAGGAAGGCGAAGAGGTTGGCAATTTAGGCTTGCACGAATTAGGGAATAAGAGGAAATGGAGTTCCTCCTTCCCTCACAGATGAAATCGATCGTTCGCCTCCTTATTTGCTCACTCCTGCCGATCACGCTCGGCCAGGACGCGCTGGCGGAGAGTCTGCCACAGTTCCGGCCCGCCTTGCTCGGTCATCACAAGCAATCGCTCATTAACATAATCGATACCCAGATGTTGCTGAAGCGCGGTCAAGGCGACGGCTTCGTAATGTTCGGCTGCGCCGTCACCCCATATGGGGACGGCTACTGGTCTCGCACCTACCGCTGCTCTCCGAACACACAGCTCCTGCAAAAGGAGGTCCTCGATCGAATCGACCGGGCGATGTTTGAGCCGGCGGTCTACAAAGGTGTTCGCGTAGGAGTTTATCTGATGGGGTCGGTGGTGTTCGCCGTCCGCGATGGGAAGCCACATCTCCGGATCTTTTTGCATCAGGAAGAGAACGACCTGAAAAAGGGGAACGATTTCATTGCCCCACAATTCGCGTTCGCACCGGGCAACACGAAGTTCCAAGGGATTTATTATCCGCCCCAGGCGCCTGGCAGCCCGGGCTTGGCCTCGTTGAAGCTCTCCGTGGACGAAAGGGGGCAGGTGCGGGCGGCGAGCGTAACTTATGAGCACCCGCCGGGCATGGGATTCGGCGCGCAAACGGTCGGTCCGATCCGCGATGCGGCGTTTATCCCTGGTTTTCGCAACGGCGAGCCGGTGGCCTGCCAGTTCAACTGGACAATCATCTTCACGGGCACTGGCCGGCAGATGAGGACGGGGTAAGACGACGGAAGCTGAAGGAGGAGAAGAACGTCCAACGTCCAACGCCCAACTCCGAAGCGGAGAAGAAGGTGTAAGGGCGGCCGCTACAGGGCGAGCATGGTGCCACGGCAACCTGGGCTGCCGCATAGGCATTCAAATCCCTTTTTCGATTTCTTCGTGATCGGTTCGTCGATTTCCAAGGCGTAGTCGTAGGAGAGTTCTTCGCCGGGTTCGATATCGCGCATCGCATAAATGAAGATGCGGTCGTCTTCTTCGCTTGCTTCGCAATTGGGGTCGCAACTGTGGTTGATCCAGCGCGCTTCGTTGCCCCCGACCTCGGGATTGATGACCGCGCCATTTTCCAGGCCGAAAATGAAGGTGTGCGGATTATCTTCGTCGTCCGAGGTGTCTGTCCACGGTATCCGTTCGCCCGCGTATTCGATGATGCGGGTGCCTTTCGAGATGAATTCTCCCGCGTAGACGCCGCGGCCGTGCACGCCGGAGGGACCGACTTTGAGGAGAGATGGGGCGTGGCCGACTGGAGAAGGCATGGACGGGGGAAGTTCGAATGGCGAAGGGCGAATGACAATGGGAAACCGGAAAGTGGAACAGGGATAGTGGCGCCGTAGCAATGGCGAATCCAGATTGCGGATTGCAACGAGCGATGGTGCTTGTGTCGCGGTTGTGCCGCGGTCAGGGTTCGTTCAAACCCAAACAAAAAAATGAAAACCACAAAACTCATTCAATTCACTTTAGTCGCGGCGGCTCTTGCTTTCGCTCTGCCGGCACGTGCCGACACGATGTCGGTGCCGACCAAGGAGGCCGCAGCCTATACGCTCGATGTTCCTTCCAGCTGGAAGCCGAAGGCCAACGTGGACGACGAAAGCGTGGAGGCCACCGCGCCGGACGACCACGCCTATCTCAGCGCGTGGATCTCGAAAAGCTCCGAACCGAATGCCGCGGAGAGCTTCCTTAAAGACCTGGACGAGACTCTGAAAGACTCGCTCAAGAGCATCGATGACGGCGCCAAAGAGGAGTCATTCGAGGCCAATGGAGTCAAGATGACCGTGGTGAAAGGGAGCGGCGTCGATAAACGCGCCGGCAACAAGGTGAAGTTCCAGGTGGCGATTTTCCCGGCCGGGGGAGACAACATTGGCATCGTTTATACCGACTGGGACGCTGATGCCCCGAAGGATGCAATGGACGCGATTCAGGGCATCATGAAATCGATCAAGGTGGTGGCGAAGAAGTAACCGCTTTCGGCAAGGCTTCCGGAAGCGAAATATTTTTGCGGGTTAGCGATCCGCCTGAGGCGGATGAATTAGCGACACCAAAGGCGTTCGCGTGCCCGCGCCTGTGGTCGGAGTCGGGCAGGCCTCTTTTCCCCGCGTAAAACATCTCGCAATTGCAGCCGATGATTGGCTGGTTAGGCTCTAATATGGCTTACGAAGAACTGAAACAGCGCCAAAGCGTGATGTGGGGGTCGGGCCCTTACCAGCGCGTCACGGAAACGATCGCGGACATACATGAGCTGGTGGTGGAGCGTCTGGAGCCGCGGGCGGACGAGCGCTGGCTCGATCTCGCCTGCGGAACGGGTGCGGTGGCCGAACGCGCCTCGCGGCTCGGGGCGAAAGTGACGGGACTCGATCTCGCTCCCGCGCTGCTCGAGCAGGCGAAGGCGCGCGCGCAGGCGGAAGGTCTCCAGATCGATTATCGGCAGGGCGATTGCGAACGGCTCGAGGGCATCGAGGACGGCGCGTTCGATGTGGTGTCGTCGACGTGCGGGATCATGTTCGCGCCCGATCACGAGGCAACCGCGCGCCAGCTCGGCCGGGTGCTCAAGCCGGGCGGCCGGCTAGGTTTGGCAAACTGGACTCCGGAGGGAGGACTCGGCGCGATGTTTCGGATGATGGCGCCATTCGTCCAGACACCGCCGCCATCGAGTCCGTTTGACTGGGGGAAGGAAGAGCGCGTGCGCGAGCTGCTGGGCGACACATTCGAGTTGCGCTTCGAAAAGCACATTTCCATGTTCCGCCCGTCGAGCGGCGAAGAATACTGGGAGATCTTTTCCAACGACTATGGCCCGACCAAGGCACTGGCGGACTCGTTAGGCCCGCGCCGGGAAGAATTTCATCGCACGTGGGTCGATTTTTTCGAACAGAACTACAAGGGCGGCAATGGAATCGCGCACGACCGCGAGTGGCTCCTGGTGCTGGGAACGAGAGTTATTTAGTGAGTTAGCGACTTAATGAATTAGCGATTTGGCGGCAGGCGAAGGGGGGGACCGAGGCAGAACGTCCAACGTCCAATGAAAGAAGAGAGGAAGGGCGAATGGAAACAGAAAAGCCGCCGCGAATCGTCGGGGCGGCTTTCGGTTGGTCAAAAATCTCTTCTACGTTATGCCGAGCGATTCCAGCGTCGGTTGATCGATCGCAGCGGTCGGCTCCAGGCCCTGGGCGCTTTGATAAGCGGCCAGCGCTTCCTGGGTGAGCGGGCCGACCAGGCCGTCCACTTCGCCACGATAAAAGCCCTGTTCTTGCAGGATGCTCTGCACATCGGCCACCACCTGATCGAACGGTCGCGGGCTGTCGCCGACATAAATGGGCCCGTCGTACGGGTAATAGGCGGCCGAGTTATCGTAACCCCAGGCCGGATACCAATACCCGCCGTTCCAGTAGTACCACCCGCCGCCGATTAGGACGATGTGACGATGGTTCGAGTGCCACCAGCCCCTGTCATGCCATTGGGGACGATACGTTCTGAAGACGTTGTAATGGTTGCCCTTCCAGTTTTGGGCATTCCTGATGCGGAAGTTTTGATTGAACTGCACGCTGGCGACCGATGAGTTCACTTTCGCGTGAAAATTCTGATGCCGCGGGCGGAAGGTCTTGGCGGTTTTGTTGACCTTGAGCTTGTTCGACTGGACCGCAGGCAGGGTATTCGGCTGAACCACGGGTCTGTTTGGCCGAACCTCGGTTCTGTTTTTACCCTCGGGGGTCGACGGAGCGTCCCTCCACGCTTTTTTCATCGTCTGCTGGGATTCCTTCCTGGGGCCCTTCGGCCCGCGATCTGTTCGCACCGGGTGCTGCTTGGGGACGACTTGCTGCCTGGGCACTGCCTGCACCTGGGGCTTCGGCGCCTTGGGCTGCCTGGGCGCGACCTGCCGCTGCTGGTCCGGCTTCGATTTCTTGTTCTTCTGCTCCGCCTGCTTCGCCTGCGCGGCGCCGGCAAGCGCAAGGGAAGCGCCGATCAATAAGGTGATGAATTTTGTCATGCTGGTTCCTCGGTTGCCTTACTTTCTTTCGTTCTCCGACACTGTTTTGGCTGCCGAGGAGGCCAAACCATTTAGTGAGTTAGTGAGCGGGTGATGGGAGATTTGGGCGGGCAGGTGCCGAGAGCGAAGGCGGAAGGCGGACCCGTTCGACTGCGCTTAGGGCAGATTGCGGATTGTGGAATGCGGACAGATGAAAACAAAACGCCGGCCCGCAGGCCGGCGTTTTGGTTTCCTATGTTGCTTGTCTGATTATCGGTCGTTGCGGCGGTCATCCCGGCGATCATCCCGGTGGTCGCGGCGGTCCTCACGGTAGTCCCGGCGATCATGGCGTCTGTCACGATGACGTGACCGGTAGGAGCGCCGATTTTCACCGCGGACGTAACGGCCGTGAACCCAATGACGCCCCGACCTGTGACCAGGGACCCAAATCATTTCGTAGTCGCCGGCCCAATAGCGCGGGCCATGGCGGTAGTAAGGCCGGTCGCCTATCGAGATGCTGAAGCTTTGCGCTTGGACAGCGGCGACCGGAAGAGCACTGACCGCAATGAGGGCGGCGATCAGAAGTTTTTTCATTATCATATCTCTGATTCGCAGGGCGAGGGTAAATTGCGTCCTTTGCGGAATTAGAATAGTCCTAAGGGGCAAGCATCTAGTGGGTTAGCGAGTGGATGATCGGGAGATTGAAGGACGATAATTAGCGAGTTCGCGATTTAAGCGAAAACACTGGGGGAGGCAGAGTGGGCTTGCCCCAAAAGTACGGACAGTGGATTAGGGACTAATTTGTAGGGTTGGGTTTGAGTTGAGATTCAAAGGCGATCGGACTGCGGTAAGCAAGACTGGAGTGCAGCCGGGTGCGGTTATAAAAGGTCTCGATGTAGT
>DATMEE010000254.1:0-10769 GCA_035557035.1 Phycisphaerae bacterium | reverse complement strand
ATCAGAAATCATAAATCCCAAATCATAAATCTCTCATCATCGCTTCTGCGTTTTCCACACCGGGTCGTGGTGCGAGTCGGCGGCGCTTTTGAACCAGCGGGTGAGCGTCATTTTTTGGCGGGTGTAGAACTGGACGCTCTCGGTTCCCTGGATGTGCAGGTCGCCGAAGAAGGATTGGTTCCAGCCGGTGAAGGGGAACCAGGCCATGGGGGCGGGGACGCCGACGTTGATGCCGATCATGCCGGCGCCGGCGCGGTGCTTGAATTCGCGGGCGGCGCGGCCGCTGCGGGTGTAGAGGACGGCGCCGTTGCCGTAGGGGTTGCGGTTGGTCAGATCGATGGCGTCTTCGAGCGATGCCACGCGGGTGACGCCGAGGATGGGGCCGAACAGCTCGGCCTGGGAGACGTGCATTTCGGGTTCGAGGTGATCCAGGATCATGGGGCCGAGGTAGAAGCCGTTCGGGGCCTCCTTGATTTTGACGCCGCGGCCGTCGCGGGCGACCTTCGCGCCCTCTTTCTCTCCCTGCTCGATGTTGGCCAGCAGACCATTGAGATGCTCGCGGGTGATGACCGGGCCCATGTCGGCGCCGGACTCGCGATCGGTCGGTCCGACCTTCATTTTGTCGGCGCTCGTCGCCAGCGCCTTCACGAGGGCGTCGCCGACTTTTCCAACCGCGACCGCGTGACTGCCCGCCATGCAGCGCTGGCCGCTGCAGCCGAAGGCGCTGGATTGCAGGGCGGCGACGCTGCGGTCGAGGTCTGCGTCGGGCATGACCACGATGTGGTTCTTGGCGCCCCCGTTGGCCTGGACGCGCTTGCCGTGCCGCGTACCTGTCTCCCAGATGTATTTCGCGATGGGAGTGGAGCCGACGAAGCTGACGGCGCGGACGAGCGGATGGGTGAGCAGGGCCTCGACGCAGGTCTTGTCGCCGTGAACGACGTTGAACACGCCCGGCGGCAGGCCGGCCTCGCGGAGCAGTTCGGCGAGGCGCATCGCGGCGAGCGGGACTTTTTCGCTGGGTTTGAGGACGAAGGTGTTGCCGCAGGTGAGGGCGATCGGCACCATCCAGAGCGGGACCATGAACGGAAAGTTGAACGGCGTGATGCCCACGCAGACGCCGAGGGGGTGCCAGTAGGTCTCGCAGTCCACGTCCTGAGCGAGGTTGTGGATGGTGTCGCCCATCGAGAGCGTGGGAATGCCGCAGGCGAACTCGACCATCTCGATGCCCCGGCGCACGCTGGCGACGGCCTCGGCGTGGGTTTTCCCGTGCTCGCGCGAAATGGTGCGGGCGATGTCGGCGGCATGTTTTTCAAGCAGCGCGACGAGACGAAACATGACGCGGGCGCGCTCGACGACGGGCGTGTCGCGCCAGGCGGGAAAGGCGCCATGGGCGGCGCGCACAACGCGATCGATTTCGTCCGGCCCGCAGAACGGAGTTTGGGCGATCTGGTCTCCCGTCGACGGATTGAAGACGGGGCCGAAGCGAGCGGCGGCGGACTTCGTCAATTCTCCATCCAGGAAAAGTGGAACCGTGATGTGCTGAGCCGGGGACATGGTTTTGCTCCTAATCTGGGAATCATGGTAGCAGGACTCATCGACCACCGCACGGGATTGGGAGCAAGGACCATGATCTCGAGGAATTGTGAAAGAGCATCAACTCAAAATTAGCCATGCATTCGCGCCGGGTTGCCGGAATCAAAGACTGTCCAAGCCCACCCAGCCTACCGTAAAATGAGTACGGCCCGAGCGCATATGCACTCGGGCCGTGATTCGCCAAATTTGACTTTGCCGGATCGAGCTATTCGCTCAGGCCGAGTTCCATCTGCTTGTCCGTCAGCCGCTCGAGCTGCTCGGCGCCGCCGTACTCAGAATCCGGCCCCCAATCCTGTTCGATGCACCAGTCATAGGACTCGGACCAGGCTTCCTGTTCTTCTGCAGAAAGCGCGTTCCAGTCGGGAAAGAACGGTGTGCCACTGCTCTGTGAGCAGTGCGGCGGGCAGGATAATGTTCCGTCACCGGAGACCTCATCTCCGCCGGACGGGCCGCCCATCATATGAAAACAATATTTCGGCGTTTCGGCTTAGTGCCGTCGCTCAGCCCTTGAACCCCTGGCCCCTGCCCCGGCTCTCTTACGCCACCTGCCGCTGCAACCCGCGCAGAACGAGAATCGAAAGGTCATCCTGGTCTTCGAGCGGCGAGAGGAACCGCAGCAGTCCCCAGCGCACCGCTTGCAGCGGCGACGTTGTTCCTGCCACCTGCACGGCATTGCACACGCGCCCGAGGCCGAAGCGCTCGCCGTCGGGACTGATGCAGTCCGTGACGCCGTCGGAGCAGCAGAACGCGTAGTCAATCGAACTGAGATACGTCGTTTGAAACTCGGGCGGGGTCCATTCGCTTTCGTCCACGATGCCCAGCGGCATGCCCGTGCTCGGATAGCGCTCGACGCGCCGGCCCAGGCCGCGGCGGATCAACAAGTCCGGATTGCCGCCATTGGCGATCGTCAGCGATTGCGTCACCAGATTGAGCTGAAGGACGGTGATGCACACAAAGCGATGCTGCTCCGAGAAGCGGCGATAAACCAGCTTGTGCCATCTACGAAGCAATTCGGGCGAGAGACCGCAACCGATTTCCCGCGCAATGATAGGCTGCAGGTAAGCGGTCAATTCCGCGGCCTTGTCGCCGTGACCCGTGGCATCCGCCAAAACGACCGTCACCATGCCGGGCGTCGCGTGGCGAATAATAAAATCGCCCCCGCGCTTGCCGGCCGCCTGGGTCCAACTTTCGACGCAGTTCGATTCAAAGAGTTGCTGCTTCGCCGTCTCCATGGGATTCGCTCCTGACTTCCGCTCCCAAACTCCCCCGGCCGATTCCAATCAATGAAATTATGGGAGCGGCGACTGAACGGGGCCTCAAAAGTGCATGACGGAGGCGTCAGTCGTGGATTTATGTTCTAAGTGCAATGCAAACCAGAACTTATGAATCCAGAACGCCGGGCAAGCCGTCGAAATCGATGGTGGCGCGCCCGCAACCTGTTCGGATTCCATCGCGAAAAACCGGCGGGCGACGATGCCGCCCGCGTTCAGGGGGATTGGAATGGAAGAAATCTGTCAGCCTCGTTTCATGAGGCGCGTTTTCGCGTGCGCGCGGCCTTGCGCGCCGCGGCCGATCGCTGCGCCGCGGTTCTTTTCGACGCGGCCTGCCGGGCCTGCCGGGAGAGTGCCGTGTGTGAGGCAGCGGAGCGCGGCTCGCGCTGGAGGGCCTTCAACGATGATTTCTTCCGGGCTGAGGAAGATTTGCGAGGCGCCCGCGGCGCGGCAGCGGATTTCCTGGACGGCGATTTCTTTTTCTTTGCGGACTTGTCGGGAATATCGACGCCCTCGCGGCGGGCCTTTGAGAGACCGATCGCGATGGCCTGCTTGGCGCTGCGGGCGCCGTGCTTGCCCTCGCGGATGTGGTGCATCTCTTCGCGGACGTACTCGCCGGCCAGGGTCGAGGGTGATTTGCCCTGCCGTTTTGCTGTCTTCGCCCTTCGTCGAGTTTCTATTTCAGGCATTGGAATGTCTCCAGATAATCTGGCACATCACTCATTTTAGGAGTCACTCCGCTTCTTCGATGGCGGCGTTACGGCGATCAATTTCGGTTTTCGCACCGGGCGCTTGCGCATCTCCAGCGCCGGACCGGGGCGCGATGGCGGCTCGATCGCTTTCACCTTCACCGGACGTTGCGTTTGGATGGACTCGTTGAGCGCCTCGATGATCAGCATGTCGGCGAGACCTTCCTCGCCGGAGGGAGATGGATCGAGGTTGTGCCGAATGCACTCGGAAAAGTGTACGAGTTCCGGGGCAAATTGATCGCGCCTTGAAAAGGCGCACTCCCGCGTCTTGTCGCCGATGGTGAGCGTGTGCCCCAGCGCTTCGGCCAGCTCGTAGGCCGGCTCGACCAGGAGCGATCCTCGCTCGCCGACCACGCGATATTCGGACACGTCGCCGGCATTGAAACCGCAGAGGAACGTCGCGACCCGGTCTTTGGGAAACCGCATGGTCGCGGCCACCATCTCGGGGACCTCGCGAAAACGCCGATCGTCGCAACTGACCGCCACTGCGGTGACTTCTTCAGGCTCGTCGCAGAACAGATAACGCGCCGCGTTGATGCAATAGATCCCGATGTCGTTCAGCGGGCCGCCGCCCAGTTCCGCCTGCAGGCGAATGTCCCCGGGCTTCACGTTCATCGAGAATGTCGAGGTAAAGAAGCGCAGGTCGCCTAGCTTTCCCGATTGAGCGATGCGAACCGCCTCCATGTTCGCCTCCTCAAAATGAAGGCGATAGGCGATCATGAGCTTTCGTCCGGCGGCCCGTGCAGCCCCGATCATCGCCCTGCATTCCTGCGAAGTGACGGCCATCGGCTTTTCGCACAGAACGTGGATGCCTTCGCGCAGGGCGTCGATGGAGTATTCGGCGTGCATCGAGTTGGGGAGTGCGATATAGACGGCATCGAATTCTCCGCTGCGAAGAGCCACCCAATATTCTTCATAGGTGTACAGGTTTTCAACGCGGTACTTCTTGCCGAGCTTGCGAAGCTTCAGCGCGTCGTCGGAAATGAGCGCGGTCAGTTCCGAATTCTCGCGCGCGTGGGCGAAGGCGGGCAGTACGGCCGCCTGCGCGATGTAACCCAGTCCGACGACCGCGTAGCGAACTTTCTCGCGCGGGATTCCGTTGTCGCTGATGATCCTTGTCACCATCTGATTTTTCGACGGGACGGCAGTCGCCTTTAGCGTCGGTTTCCGCCCGTAGTCGCCTCCGCCTTGGGGTGCTCTTTTTCCGCTTCCATGGCATCCGCCGGCGCCAGCGGCGAATTGGCAGGACCGTTCAACACCTTCCCGTATGCATCGAAGCGTGATCCATGACATGGGCAATCCCAGGTGGACTCCGCGGAATTCCACTGCACAATGCCGCCCAGGTGCGGGCAGGTGGCCGAACATTCGTGCAGGGCCCCCGTGTCGTCACGGTAGCACGCCAGCATCTTCAAGCCTTTGCGCACCAACGCGCCCTCGCCGGCAGCGATCTCCTCGACAGACTCCACATCGCCCGGCCGCAGCCAGTCGAAATACTGGGCCGCCATGTTCAGATTCTCGCGGGTATATTCGCCGATGGTGCGAAGGGATTTTCGCGAGGGCTCATACAAGTCGGCCCACTCGTTTGGCCGGCCGTGGATCAAATCGCCCAGCAGCATTCCCGCAATGCCGGAATGGGTCATGCCCTGGCCGGAGTCGCCGGTGACCACGAACACGCCCTCGGGCCCGCCGGGACTGCGGCCGATGAACGCCAGCCCGTCGACGGGCTCCATGACCTGTCCCGACCAGTGAAAGCGCGCCGGTCCCGCGACGGGGAAGCGCTCAATGGCCCATTCTTCCAATCGTCCCCAGCGCTGTTGCGCATCGTCGGCCTGTCCGGTTTTATGATCTTCTCCGCCGACGATGAGGATTTCCTCGCCGCCAGCGTGGCCATTTTCCACTGCTTGCGTGCGCCGTTGCAGGCGAACGTAGTGATAGGCGCCGCTCTCGCCGGCCGTTTGCGAGGTGTCCCAGAAGAGCGCCGGCGGCATGGCACCTGGGGTCAGCGGCAGGGCAATGGCATAGGTTCGATAGGCGTGCTGCTTCGTGTGCATGGCCAGCATCGTGTTGATCGGTGAATTGGTGGCGACGACGACGGATTCCGCACGGATGCGAACGCCATTCGCGCATCGAACCGAAAGACCGTTCTTATCCTCGATCTGTGTCGCGGACGTTCGGCAGTGAATTCGCCCGCCATGCCGCTCGATTGCTTTCGCCAGGCCCAAGAGGAACGCGAGCGGATCGATCTGGCCCTGACGTGGGAAGCAGATGCACGGACCCGTATCAAAAGCGGAGAGCGGCGCTCGCGCCAACGGCCGCACCCCCCGCACGCCCGCGCGGCGCGCCGCCTCAAACTCCCGATCGATCAGGTCCCGGCTCTCGCCCGGCGGGAGAAAGAGGTAGCCATCCAGTCTTTCAAAATCGCATTTGATGTCTTCCCTCGCTGCGGTCGCCTCGTACCAGTCGATCGCCGCCGCATGACTCTCGTAGCAAAGCTGCGCGGCCCTCGCCCCGTGCACCGACTCAATTCTGTAGAAACGGTCGTCAACAGCGCTGGCCAGGTGCGCGGTGGAGCGGCCAGTCTCGCCGCCGCCGATCAAGCCATCGTCGATAACGACGACCTTGCGGCCTTCCAGTGCCAGTTGATAGGCAACCGCCAGGCCCGCGATGCCCGCGCCGATGATGCAGACGTCTGCCGTAGAGTCTCGAACCAGCGGCGTGCGGCCTGCCTCGGCCTCGGCCTTGTCGGCGTACCAAAGTGACAGTGTTCCGTGGTTCGATGCCGATTCCATAAAAGTCGCCCTGCTAAGTTGCCTGCAAGCACTTGTAATCAAACAGCCTGGCGCGGCGGGAACTCCTGCCCCAGCCTTCCGGCCGTGTTTCTCAAATTTCGTTTGGTTCTCCGCGGCCGGCCGACGCGCCGGGCGCGGTTCGGCGACCGGATTCGATCTCGCCGGTTTTGTCATCCACAGGCGTTTGTGAAACTTCCGGAAGATTTTCATCGCTGACGGGAACGCCCGGCCCGCGTGCCGGATTCGCGTCACTGGGCTTGCTCGATGGGTTCCCGCCGGCCAGGCGTCCCGAGCCTTGAAACGGCACTTCATCCGAATGTTCGTCGGCCGAAGACCGTAATTTGCGTTCCGGTGGAGCGGTGTCCTCCAAGGACGTCGCCTTTTCATCCGCGGCCTCACCGAATTGGCGAGAGCTATCTGGAGCGCCCTCCGCGTAGCGCGTCTTCGACGGAGATGGCCGGTCCGTTCGCTTGGAGCCGGCGTCCTGCGACCCGGCCGTCGAACCCGACGATTCCTGATTTCCCTGTTGCTGTGCCATAATGAATGTCTCCGTGAAAACGAGCGCTCTTGTGAACAACGCCCACCCATTCGCTGGATTGTCGCGCTACGCCCGCGCGGCCTGGGGATTGATGAGCGTCATGGCCAGTTCGGTGAGCTTCTCATCGGCGGCCTTCTCCTCATCAAGCGTTTGCTCGAGAAGCCGGCAGGAGGCGTCATCTCCCAGCAGTTCGGCATAGGTCTTCGCGCAGCCATAGGCCGCGATCTCGTAATGCTCGATGCGCTGCGCCGCGGCGATCAGGCCGGCATCCACGACCGCCGGGTCGCCCGAGGCTTTGATACGCTCGTTGCCTTCGTCGATGAGACCTTCCATGCCCTTGCACTTCTTGCCCTTCACCTTGCCGTTCTGAATCTTTTCGAGAATGTGCTCGATGCGCTCAACATGGCCTCGGGTCTCTTCGAGGTGGTCCTGGAAGGCCTGTCGGAGCTGGGCGGAATGGGCGGCGTCGGCCATCTGCGGGAGCGCCTTGATCAGCATAGTTTCGGCGCCATGCAAGTCCTGCAATTCGTCGATAAACAACTGCTCCAGAGTTTCGAGCTTCATGGGAAATCACCTCGTTTCAAGTTGAGAAACCGAAAAGGGCGACGGGGATTCATGGCTTACCTTGAAATCCCGCGTCGCCCTTGTTTTTAAAACCACAAACCTCTGAGCGGCTGTCTTTAAGGGGTTCCTGCCAAAAAAACAGAGGCCTAGTCATTTCGGTCATTCGCGTCGTCGGCCTTGTCCTGGGCCTCGTCCACGGCATCATCCATGTCATCGTCCATGTCGTCCTTGTTTTCCCAATAGCGGGGGCTGCCGTAGAAGTCATGCGTCTTCGTGGCGAAGCGCTCATCGGCCATGTTCGGCCAGTTCGCCTTGTCGAAGCCTTCTGCGGTCTTGAGGCGGTCCTTGTCGACCGTCAAGTGGACAGCCTTGTAATCCGACGCCAGATTGAGTGAACTCCAGGGAATCGCAAAGAGCTTGTCGCCCATGCCGAGGAATCCACCGAACGAGAGCACGCCGTAGATGATGCGCCCTGTATCCGGATCCACCACGATATCGTGAAGCGTGCCAAGACTCTCATTGTCCTGCGGGTTAATCACGTTCTTACCGACGAGATCGGAGGCCTTCTGCCAGCGCTGCGGCAGTTGTCGGCCCCTTTGATTCGCGCCGGTTCGCCCTTCGCGTTCGGTCACCGTGCGAACCGACCCTTCCGTGCGGCGGCCTCGCTTCCAATAGGGGCGCACGCCATAAGACTCGTAGATGCCGGTGGCGTATTTGTCCTCAATCACGTTGGGCCAGGTATTGCGGTCAAAACCCTGGGCATGATTGACCTGACGGGCTTCGTACTCCATGTCGAAGGTCTTGTAGTCTGGGCTGAGGTTCGCGATGGAGAGCGGAAGGGCGTACCAACGATTGCCATGCCCCAACTTGTCGTAAAACTCGACCACGCTGAACATGAGTCGGCCGCCATCGGGATCGACCACAAAGTCTTTCACTTCTCCGATGTGCTCGTCGGTCTGGGCGTTGTGGACGGGCTTTTTCAGAAGATCGGTGATCCTCTGAGTGCGGTCCGGCGCCTGGTTCCAACGGGCAAATCTCGCGTGACGTCCTTTTTGACCGGAGCCATCGTGGAATGCGCTCTTCCCGGGGGTGAAGGAATTGGCATCCTTGACGCACAGGACCTTGCCCGACTTCGCGCAGACGATCACTTCCGAAATCTTGTTGTCGCTCGCGGTAATGATGTGTCCCACCGGCGAAGAAGGATCGGCGTTCTTCAGATCTTCATGCGACACATCGCCGGTTACCGGCCCGCTGAGCACCTTGTCCTGCACACAGCGCCATTCCATGAGCATCGCGTTGATGGTCTTGCCGCCGGTCTTGCTCTCCGCCGCCGCCATGAGATCGGGCAGCGATTTTGACGACCGGTCGGCGATCGCCTTCAACTCGCCCGGGCTCTTGGATTGACTCTTGTCGTCGGCGAAACCCGCGACAGGCCAACTCCCGCACGCGACGATCACCGCTGTCCAAATCGTCTTTCGCAGTTTGTTGCTCATTGCCAATACTCCAATTCTGTAAGTTGTATGTGTGCGGGATTCACCGGGCCAACCACGCCGCCGGCCTCGGGAATCTTCGCTGCCAAAATAATGCCTGAGCGATTCTGATCCGCTTCAAACATTACGTTGGCGCACTGACGCTGCGTTGAATTCGGCCTGAATTCATCTTCAGCGCAGCGCGGTCGCGCGTTGCCGGAGTTTTCAATAGCGCCGCTTGCGCACCTGTCAGCGGCGGATTACGACGTTGTAAGGCCTAATTCACGGGGGGTTCAGTATTCTGGCTCATACTCAAAAAGGCTGGAGCGGTTGAAAGGTACGGTGACGCGATGCCAGAAAATGCGAACCAAACTGCCGTCTGTCCGAATTGCGGCATGCCCCGTGGTGAATGGGAAAAACCGAACGGGATCGACGGGATTTATTGCTGCGAGGACTGCGCAAAAGGCTTGCCCTGCAAATGCCGGTCGGGCTCGGCTTACGGCCAGCAACGAATGGAAGACATGAAAGAGTAACCCCCGAACCCCAAGGAGTACAACATGAATTGGGACCAAGTGGAAGGCAACTGGAAGCAGTTTACTGGAAAAGTGAAGGAAAAATGGGGCAAGCTGACGGACGACGATCTGGCCAGGATTAATGGCAACAAGGATCAGCTCATCGGCAAGCTGCAGGAGCGGTACGGCGACACGCGGGAAAAATACGAGCGGGAAGTCAACGAGTTTTGCGACGCCTGCCGCCCGGTCGGCGTCTAAAGCCCTACGATTTGCTTTTGATAAGCCGCGCTACCCCGAAGGTGACCGGACGCGTTTTGATGCGTTGTTCACTTTTGGGTCGCGCGGCTTTGTTTTTGTTTTACAGGTCGATGATTGATGATCGGACGCTAAACTGAGGTTACAACGGAAATTACGCGACTGTCATCGGTATTTCACGAATTCGTCAGAGCCGGAGTCCATAATTCCTGACGAGACAACCTAGTGTTTATGAAACTTACCTTTTGGGGCAAGTGCTGTAAGGAGGCAGGTAATGGCAACTTCGATCAAACACAACAGACGACATGTGGCTCACAGCGATCATATGGCGGAGCTGCGGGAACAGGCCGCGACGATAGGCGAAGATATTAAGGCGCTCGCGGCGACTGCCGGCGCGGCGGCCGGCCAGACCCTGAGTCCAGTGGAATCTTACATCCGCTCGAAGCCCTTGAAGTCCATGCTGATGGCCGTTGGCGCGGGCGCAATCCTGAGCCTTGTTTTTTGGCGACGCTGAGGGTCGACGCATTTTGAAAGTCCTCGCCCAGCTCGATTGAGGAGATTCTGATATGTGGAAAAGGCGACTGCTGGCCCTGTTTCTCGCAATAACCTTTTCGACCGCTCTCATGGGCGGCGGCATCGAGTGCGATTTCGATGTCGATGATGATGACTGCGATTTTTTCTGCGATGATTAATCAGGCAACAAAGGCTAGCCCGGCTGAAGGCGGGAGGCGAACTTTCAAAAGTTCCTCGCTTAGCTCAAATGAGGAGACATCTCTATGTGGAAAAGACGACTTTTGGCTCTCTTTCTCGCGCTCACATTTTCAACCGCTCTCATGGGAGGCGACGTCGAGTGCAATTTCGATGACGACGACGATTGCGATTTCTTCTGTGATGATGATGATTGATGGATCGACGATCAACCCGCCGCCGCTCACTCGGGAGTGGCGGCGGTAGAAGGAACGATGATGGCGTTCGACCCAAAAGAGCAGAACGCCTCGTCAACTGAAGCCGCTCAAGAACAGGAAGAGT
>DATMEE010000253.1:0-3140 GCA_035557035.1 Phycisphaerae bacterium | reverse complement strand
CCACTGAAGACGCCGCTCAAGAACAGAAGCAGCAGGAGAAGGCGCAAAAGTACCTCGCCGAGGGGCAGGAACTCCTGGGCAAAGGCAACATCGTCCGGGCCAAGGTCAAGTTCAAAAGCGCCTACGAGCTGGGCGGACCTGGCGGCGCGGGGGACGCGGCCATCGCGGCGCTTCTCCAAATCCACGAGCGCGGCCGTCAGGAGCTGGAGGCCGCCCAGGCCGCCCTGCCGCAGCAGGAGTTTCTCAAGGCGCTGCGCGAGGCGCGGCGCATCAAAACTGTCTACTCGAATCTGTTTGGCGGCATCGAAGTCGCTCCCGAACCCGTGAATCTTTCGCGGCTTGCGGCCAAGTTGATCGAAGAAATCGAGAGCAACCCGTCCGCGCAGCCGGCGCTGCAGGAGGAAAAGGCGGCGCCGTTCGCGAAGCGGATCGAACGGCTCGAGCGCGAGCGCGAGAAGGACCGCTCGAAATACGTCGACCTCTTCGCGGCCTGCGAAAAGGCGGCCGAAAAGTATCCCGCGTCCCCGACCGGAAAGGCGGCCGCGGCGCGCCTCAAGCAACTGAAGGCGAATAAGAAAATCTGGCGGCACATCGGCCGCGAGCGCGACCGGCGTGCCCTGGCTGCGGCACTATCGAACATCGCAGCGCTGGAAAAACATGGCCGCCCGGCCGAGGCCCAAAAGCATCTCGACCGCCTCCTGACCCGCCACCCCGGCCAGACCCGCGCGGCACTCGAAAAACGGGCGAAGCAGCGCGTCAAGTGAAGACACCCCTTGCTCCGGGGTAAAGCCGCAGCCGGGTGAAGCAGTGATGGACCGTCAGCGGATGCCTTCCCCGCGGCATCCTGAGGAGTAGGGATGATCGTTTCGCACACTGCCATGGATGAAAATGCCCTTTCGCCGAAGGCGTTTCGTCCTCCAGCCCAGGGTTGGAATCGTCGAGGTTGTTCTACATTGAGGCGTGTTCTCGACAGCAGGCAAGATTCCTCTCCCGACGCGCCGAGATCAGAAAGAACGCAAACTCCGATCGTGTAGTGCTCCACCTGGGCGCGCTCTCCCACCAAAGTCAAGCGACTCGCGATAAAGTTCGCGAGAAACTTTCGAGTCCGCGGACGCGCGTGCTCACAAATCCCTTGCAACCGATCATTGCTTTTCGCCGATGAAAGTGCTATGAAAGTAGTGTCGAACACGGTTGCTTCTCTGCCATGCTCGATCACGAAAGCAGTAATTCGTTGAACCGTGCTGATTGAACCCTCGGGGACTCCGCGGTGCATGATGCCGGGCGAACTCCGACGACGTTTCTCGGAGCGGTCCAGCCTTCCCGCACGGTTCCCACGTTTTAAGCGTTGGGTTCAATTGAATTGGCTTTCGAACGGCATTGCGGCGGTGAAGTAATTGTTCGTGAGTGACGCCCGCGGCGCTTTTCAGCGCGACGGGCGTTCTTTTTTTTCGGGCTACTTGCTCGTGCGAGATTCCCATCTCGCACGCACGCCGGGGGGATTCCCATCCCGAAGCCATGCGTCCAGCCCATCCTCCATTTGTTCGCCACCCCCCCTCTCCTCGCAAACGGACGCGCACAGACGCGAACACGAAAAAGTCAAATGAAATTTTGCATGAATTTGTGACGCACGGATGTCATGGTCCCCTGTTCCGTTCATACGCCAATTGAGCTCGGCGTTTCAGGAGCAGAGCACCGGAATCGTCGTTCCCGTTCACGATTCAGGAATCGTTCGATCAGAATCATGGACGATTGGAAGCGGTCGGCATCGCGCGGCGCCGTCTCTCACACTGATTAGCGCGCCTGCCGATAACTCGGCCGGCCAGCGGAGCAGGACTGCCCGCAAGTGCCTCAGCACATTGGCCGGCGTCATCCGCCGTAACCGAAACGAGACGATGCTGGGGGCTTTGCCGCGCAGCAGTGCCATCAAACGGCCGAAATCGAGATCATGAGCGAGCAATACGCGCTGCTCGTTCACCGCCTTCTGCAGAATGTCCTCGTCAGGCAGACGGTGAAGGCCCTGCTCGCTCAAATGCGCCGCGTCGTGTCCATCGGCGCGAAGCGCCGCGACCACATCGAGCGAAATTCCCATGTCAGCCAGAAACCGCATGGGACGACTCGTCAAATGGCATCACCTCTTCATCCACGGCCCACGAGGCATAGGAAAGGCACTGAGCGATGTCCGCAGGCTCCAGGTATGGATAACTGCGGACAATTTCCTCGGTCGTCATTCCGGCCGCCACGAGATTGACGACGAGCGACACGGTGACGCGCATCCCTCGCACGCAGGGCTTGCCCTGCATAAGCTGGGGGTCGATGGTAATGCGGTTAAAAGGATTCATGGTGTCACACGCTCCCAATTATCATCATATCGTCGCTCGTGCGAGATTCCCATATCGCGCCTCCTTCGGCTTCTAGCGTCTGGCCCAATCGGGGGCAACGATATCCTCGAAAACATGATCGTTGAAATCGCGGATGAGCCGCTCACCGAGTTCGCCGGTTCGGGTGACCACCGCTAAGTTTCTTCGAACGATCTGAGACGGGTCACATCCTTGTTTTCATGTATCGGCGTTTCCGAGCTTACTCATCCCGGCCAAGCGACGGATGGAAAGCTCCCGGTGCATCGCCTCAACTTCCACCCCGGAATAAATAGTAATAGTGTTGCCTTTCTTCGACGTGCGCCGGGGGGCTGAATCCCCTCGCGATGGATTTGTCTATCCATGGCTGACCTTCTGTCGGCTGTGGAAAAACGTTACCAGCAGGGCCGGCCCATCTTGGTGGTTTCGGAACGAAATTTCCGTATTTGAGTCGAATTCCAAGTATGTACATCGCCTCAGGATCACCATTTAGGGCAGCTCGCTTTTGTCCACTTAAACCCAGCGTCAGTATTCGCCGCCCTCCGGCCATAGAATGACTGCGTTGATCGTTTCCGCATGGGATTCGAGCCATCTGGCAAATCGCAGCTGCCTCGATGGGGTTGAGTCGGTCGCTGACATGTAAAGTACGAGGCCTTGCAGCGGCGGTCACAACTTCGTCAGGGGCTAGGCGCTTCGGGCTTGGAATCAGGGCGTCTGGCGCGAACTCCAGCCCCTAATCTGACGTTTACCGGACGCCGACCAGGCGTGGGAAGAAATGGTGCATGG
>DATMEE010000252.1:0-3908 GCA_035557035.1 Phycisphaerae bacterium | reverse complement strand
CTCGCCGTATCCACCGGCCTGGATTATCGCAGTTCGATGTGCGAAGGGATGTGTGTTCACAAGCGTCACAGTCACGCCTTCCACGGTGATTTTCTCGACGAGGGCGGCGACATCTTCGGCGAGTCCTGCGCGGCGCCGTTCGGGATCGAAGTGACGCACCTGGGCGTGGAGCGGTAATGGGCCGTGCCCTGACCCATTGGGATCGTTGGCGCCGAGGGTCAGATTGATGAGCGCTTCGGTCGCCACCGGATTGACACCTGAACCGCGAGTCGAGTGGGGCGGAAAATCCGGCGTGCTCGTGTCGGCGTGAAGCCGGGCTGCAGCGCGCTGGATTTCACTCAGCCCCTGCTGAAGCGCAGTCAGAGGATATGCCGCGTCTCCAGATGTCAGATAGCCAATCCATCCGCGTTTGGGGAGCCGTTCAAGATCTCTGGCCTCGAGTGCCCAGAGATAGATGTCCGTCTCCACCTCTCGAAGATTCGTAAGACCGCCCGTCGACCCCGATTCGCCATCGTGATGGCCGTACCAACCCTGATCGCCGAAGTACCTCGGCAGCAGCACCCTGCCGTTGTCGACCTTCTTGTTGGCGTACAGGTTATCGACCTGCCGCCGCAGCACCTGCGTGTATGCCTGATCGCCGGTGAGCAGCAACGCGTTTCCGAATGCTTCCGGCGGGCCGCGCAGGACGTAGTTCCGGACTCCCTCGTCTGGCGAATTCCATCCGAACACGCCGCCGTACCACTTTCCACCCCATTCCGCGCCAATCTGCCCGTTGCGGCCGACGTTCGACGGAATATTTCCGTCGTTAGCAGCGATTCGTGCCTTCCATGCGTCGACGTATTCGAGCAGCCAGTTCTTGTACTTGGCTTCCTGCGTCACCAGGTAGGCGTGAAACGCGAGATTGGTCGAGGCCAGATTCAGCGGATGGTCGCCGAGAATGTTGGTGGCTTTGAGAAACCGCGTGCTCGGCTTGGTTCCAGGAAGAAGGCGTCCATTCCAGTCTTCCTGTGTGTTCTCCGTCAGCTTCGCGCCTTTGCTTCCGTTGAACAGGCTTGGGATGATTTTCAGCTTCGGATCGTAGTTCCTGGCTTCGGGATCCTCGTTCATGTAGAAGCCGGCGAAGCGCCGCAGCCGAATCGCATAGCGCTCGTCGGCCGGCCGGCTCAGCCCGTACCAATAGAACGGCCCCAGCCCCTCGCCTGTATGTTCCCAGTCGTACGACGTCGGGAACTCCTTGTAGTACATCCCATCCTTCGCCAGTTCCGTCGAGGGATCCTTCGCTTTGGTGTATTGGTCGAGGTGTCCTTCCCACGCGCGATCCCACTGCTCGATGATCGAGTCGGGGCCACCAAGGGCATGCGCAAGCGGCCAGTTACGTATGCTCTCAACGGCGTCATCGGGCCCATCTTGGATGCCGAAATTCGCAGCGCCGCGAAGGTAGCCATTCTCATCGAGATATTTCGACGCCCAGAGCGCCACGCCTTCGGCGTTAAGGCTAAGCAGCCTCCGCTCGGCGAGGGCCCAGCCCGGCGCGGGCATCAACTTGGTAATAGAGATGACCAGGTCGCTCTGTCCCCGAAGCGGCCCTGGCTCGACGGCCAGCCCACCGGCGATGAGCACGCAGATTAGAAACGACGCGCGTTGGCGAACCATTGACGAGTCCCTCGGCTCATGGGCGCCGTTCCCACGGAAACCGAAGCGTGGGATCGTTCACCAGACGTTTTGTCGCAATGACGATCTGCTCACCGGCGCCCGGGGCAAGCCGGATTTCGAAGTGCGGCGCACCCACCGGGATGATCCGATCGCGCATCCGTACGGAAATCGCCTGATGCTCGCCATACGCTCCCATCTGCACGATCAGCCGGCGCGACGCCGACGCACTCGTATTGATAAGCGTGAGCGTTACGCTGTCCGGCTCGATTTTTTCGACGAGCGCGGCGACGTCCTGGGCAAGACCCGCACGACGACGTTCGAGATCGAAGTACCGGACCTGACTGCGGAGAACGTCTCCGGAGCCGTACAAGTTCGCCGCGCCCAGCGTGAGGTTGGCAAGCGACTCGAAAGCGACGGGGCTCGGGCCGTATCCGCTGGTCGTCTTGAGCATACGCTCGGCCGAGCGCGCGGCGTCCTGGCGTTCCTGTTGCATCGCCTCGAGCGGGTAATTCGGTCTTCCTCCCTGAAGGAATTCGATCCACCCTTGCAGCGAGCGTCGGTCTGGAGGGTTTGGAAGAATTCGCTTCAAGTCGGCTGGACTCAGCGACCAGAGGTACAACTCGATCGTCGTTTCCGAAAGATTTCCGAGAGCACCCGTGGGGAAAAATTCACCAGGACGATATCCGTACCAGCCAACTTTTCCGCCTGATTCCCCGTAGTAGTGCGGGACCAGAACTTCGCCGTTCTCAATTCGCGCCGCAGCGAAAATATTGTCCACTTGCCGGCGAACGGGATCGATGTAGGCCATGTTTCTGCCAAGCATGGCCGCCTGGCCAAACGCGGCCGGAATGCCACGCATCACGTAATTGCGAAGTCCATCGTCCGGGCTGTTCCAGCCGAAGATTCCTCCGTACCACCTCCCGTTCCATTCGCCGCCGATCTTCCCGTCGAGGCCGATGTTGGAAGGGAAATTCCCGCCGTTGGCTGCGGCGCGATCGCGCCATGCGTCGACATACTCGAGCACCCATCGCTTGTATTTGGGCTCGCGCGTCAGGAGATACGCCTGTGTGGCAAGCGTCGCTGCCAGCAGGTTCAGCGGGTGATCGCCTCGGATATTGGAAGACGTGCTGAATCGTGCTGCGCGCGTGGGATTCTCGTCGCCGTCCCAGTCCACAGGTGTCACCGGTCTCGTGACTGGTCCTCTGCTGCCGTTGAACAGG
Source organism: Phycisphaerae bacterium (assembly GCA_035557035.1). Classification (GTDB taxonomy): domain Bacteria; phylum Planctomycetota; class Phycisphaerae; order UBA1845; family UTPLA1; genus JADJRI01. The sequence goes on along the minus strand of DATMEE010000252.1, from coordinate 1,035 downwards.
CTCTTGATGATCCTGTGCTTGGGATCGTAGTTGGGCGCGTCAGGATCTTCGTTCAAGTAGAAACCAGCGAAGCGCCGGGCCCGAGCCAGGTTCGTCTGATGGCCCGGCCGGCCCAGCCCATCCCAGTAGAACGCCTGCAATCCCTCGCCGGTGTGCTCCCAATCAAAGGATGGAGGAAACTCTTTGACAAAGATTCCGTCCTTCGCAAGCTCAACGGTTGGAATTCTTGCGCGGCTGAATTGCCGAAGGTGGCCCTCCCAAACCTTCTCAAACGCGACGGCAACCGATTCGGGAGCCCCCATCGCATAGACGAGTGGCCATCCGCGGACCGTTTCCATGATGTCGTCGGGACCGTCGGTCACGCCCCACCGTTCCGGAACGTCCACGGAGCCGTCGGCCCTGACATACCGCTCGAGCCACAGGCGCGTGCCGTCGGCGGCCGCTTCCAGCATCTCGCGTTCGGCCAGCGCCCAGGCAGGCGCGGGCATGATCTTGTTGATAAGGATGGGGGCAGGTTCCGCCTGCCGGCCCTCGCACGCGAGATGGACCGCCGCGAGCAACATGGCGGCGGCTGACTGAAAAACGCGGCTATGTTTCATTCCTCAGCTCAATTGACACGCTCGTGTTGTAGTCCGGCTCGAGTGATTCCGGATCGACGCGTGTCCCGAGAAGCACGTTGGCCTCGGGCCAGTGCACCTGCAGGTTACCGGATTTGATTGAGGCCGCTCGCAGCGTGCCCGAGAACATGCCAAATTCCGATCGCAGCGAGACACGCGTGCCTTCGTCCAGGCCCAGCCGCATCAAATCCTCTGCACTGATCAGGACGTCGTCACGCGACGCGCCGGTCAGCGGATCGACATCGCGCTGCACCATCGAATTGAACTGTTTGCCGCGGCGCGTAGAGAGTGAAAAGCGACCGGGCGATGCACGAGACGGCAGCGCGACACGCGGTCGTGCAAACCGCGCCTTGCCGTCAGACGTTGGGAAGCGGCCATCGGCATACAGGCTGCGGCCGCCCCACTGCACCTGGTCGCC
>DATMEE010000251.1:0-7807 GCA_035557035.1 Phycisphaerae bacterium | reverse complement strand
GCCAGTCCTTCGCCGGTGCGAAGCGCACCTCCAAGCATTGTGAGCGAGTGCCCTCGTAGTCGGCATCTTCGAGTCGCGCGATGACCGGCTGTCGTGTGGCGACTTTATCCGCAAGCTCCGCTTGCGTCAGGCCGGCTCGTTGTCGGCTTCGTAGAGCATTTCGGCGACTACGTTAATGGTCGCGTCGGCAATCAACCGCCGGAGCTTCGGGTCGCCCCCCTTGATGCGGTCGAGGATGGCGAGGGCGTCGGCCGTCCGACGCTTAGCCGGCCGGTTTGGCGTAGGTGTGCTTTTTCGGATCTTTCTCATAGAGCTTCCGCCTCAGTATTGCCCGCTCACTGGGGGGACTCGGCGGATGTGGGAGGCCCGGCAAAGAGTACCTTCTACGCTCCGGCGTCACTTCCGCTATCAAAGCGGCGTCTTGCGCTCGCACTGCTCACAGAGCAGTGGCACACTCGCAGGTTGGAAACCTGTTGTACCCCTGACCGATTGGAAATCGGTGCCACAAAGCTTCAGGCTTCGAGCTGGATGCTGGCGAGGCCGCTGGCGATGTTGTCGCAGAACTCGAAAATCTTGTCGAGGCCGGTGACGAGGAAGACGCCCCAGACGCCCGTGTTGATCGCGCAGAGGCGGAGCTTGCCGCCGTTGCCCGCGGCCATGAGGTGCTTGCGCAGCTTGAGCAGCTTGGCGATGTTCGACGAGTTGAGATAGTTCACGTTGGAGAAGTCGAGCACGACGTGACGGCCGGGCTGGGACTCGACGGTTTCCTGGAGGTTGTTGAGGTCCTCGGTGAAGAGGGGGTCGTCCTGGAGTTCGCCGAGGAGGATGTTTTCTGACCAGTTTTTGATGGACATGATGCGTACTCGGTGCGGTGGCGGCTCAAGATCGACGGCGGTCGGGCGTGCGGCGCCGACCGGCTGGTTTTCACAAATCGATGTCGAGTCTGCGGACTCGACCTACAGGACCAGGTTCGCCGACGACGCCGGGTCTGGGGACCCGACCTACGGAATGGCGGAAATGATAAACGAGGGAGATGCGACTGCCTAGCCGGGGGGGCGGTCCCTGGGCCGAATATCCCGCACTTAAGAACTGGGACGTGGGATTTGAAATCTGAGATTTGAAAATCAGATGCGGCCCGTTGCGGCGGCGACGAGCGCCACGCAAGGCGGATACTCTGGCACGCTCCGTTTACGGAGACGGTGGGCACACTGCTCATTCCGTCCGCCGAGACCGCGGACGCTACGGCGGCAGGCGCAGGAACGGACGGATGCGTTTGACGGCGCGCTCGCCGAAGCCGGGCACGAGCATCAGGTCGCCGCGATGCCGGAAGGCGGGCCCTGTCGCCGATCTAGCCTCGCGATATTTGATGATCTGTTGGGCCTTCTTTTCGCCGAGTCCGGGGAGCAGCGCGAGTTCAGGCCAGGAGGCCGTGTTGGGATCGACGCCGGCCAACTGAGCGATGTCCGCGGCGCGGGCATTGCGGGAGATTGCGTCGTTCAGATCATCAAACCGCAGCGGGTGAAAGAACGCCGCAGTGAGGGTGATGAGAAAGAGCGCTGCCGTTAGGCCCAGCAGATCGCGTTGATGGGTCTCGCGAATTTGGCGGGTTTGATCGGCGACGAGGGCGGCGCGGTCGGCGGCCCGATTGATGAGATCTTGTATTTCACGCCGGGTTTCCATGGGAGGGCCGTATTTTCGGGCACCGCCGGGAGCCGGCAAGCTAACGCAAGCCCGGCGACGAGGGTCTACCTTTATGGAGCGAATGCCAGCCCAAAAAGGTGGGTCGATGAGGCTGACCCACCCTACAGGCTGAAAGAGGGGTTGGAGGGGATAGGAAATCCCATCGCCAGTTTGAACCCGGCAAGCTCGCACGTAGAATCGGATTGCCCCGCTTTTTTTGGCGCGGCGTTCGGAAGGCACATGAGCAGAAAAACGGCCATTACGGCGTCAATCTCTAGCGAGCGGTCCCCGGTGCGGGGAATCCGTGTGCGCCCGCAGACCGGCCGGTGGGCTGTGATTGAGCCGGTGTTGAAAATCGTGATCGTCGGTCTGACGCTGGCGCTCTTGCCGAGCTTTTTTGCGAGCCTGTCGCCCGAGGGAGCGTTCGGGTGGTGGGAATCTGGCGAGGGCAGTGTTTCGCGAATTCTGATCGGAGCGTATGGGCTGGTGGTATTTGCATCGCTCGTCTGGCGAATCATGCTCTGGCGGCGATACCGGCCGGTCGAGCCGGTGGCGGAGGAGGGGTTGCCATCGCTCAGCCTGATGATTCCCGCGTACAACGAAGGGCGCCTGGTGGGGGATTGCATCCGGGCGGCTGCGGCGAGCGACTATCCGCGCGATCGGTTTGAGATCATCGTGATCGACGACGGCAGCACCGACGACACCTGGCGGCACATTCAAACGGTGGCAGGCGAGGTGGCCGATCGTGTCGCCATCGTGACGCTGCGGCACGCGGTGAATCGCGGCAAGCGGCAGGCGCTGCACCTCGGGTTTCAACATGCCGTCGGCGAGGCGTGGGCCACGACCGACTCGGACAGCATTCTCGATCCCGGCGCGCTGGCGAATGCGGTCGCGCCGCTGGTTCGCGACGCGCGGGTGAATTGCGTCGCGGGCTGCGTGCAGGCGCTGAACGCCGACGTGAATCTTTTCACTCGGTTCATGAAGTGCTATTTCAGCCTGTCGTTCAAGTTCGTGCGCGCCTACCAGAGCGTGATTCGGGGCGTGTTCTGTGCGCCGGGGGCGCTGAGCGTCTATCGCGCGTCGGCCGTGCGCGGCGTGCTGAGCGAATGGATGCATCAGGCGTTTCTCGGCCGGCCGTGCGCGACGGGTGAAGACCGGGCGATGACGAATCTACTATTGCGAGAGGGTGGGCTGACGGCCTATCAGCAGAACGCCGTGGTGTGGAGCCGGGCGCCGGAATCGTACGGCGGCATGGCGAAGATGTTCCTGCGCTGGGCGCGAAGCAACATTCGCGAAACGCTTGTGCTGATGCGATTTTTGTTCACGCGATTTCGCACGGGGCCGCTGGCCGCGTTTCGGATCAACATGGTGCTGGTGATGCTGTCGCTGGCGCTGTCGCCGCTGCTGATCGCGCATAGCGCGGGGCTGCTGTTGGTGAGCGACGGATTCGTGCTGCGTTATGTCGCGGCGATGGCGGCGTTTTCGATCGTGATGGCGGTGGTCTATTACGTGAACGAGCGCGATGGCGACTGGGTCTGGCTCCTGGCGTATCAACTTTTTTCGGTGGCTTGTTTTTCATGGGTGATGCCGTATGCGCTGCTAACGCTGCGGAATACGCGTTGGATGACGCGAGGTTCGGAGAGCGCGAATGCGGCCAACCGCGGCGATGCGATGCGGTTGCCGATGTTGACGCGCGAGGCGCCGGAGTTGGCGGCGGCGTGATCGCAGACGCGCGAAAATTATTCGGGCGGGTCATCCGGCTGGACGGCTAGGCGCTCCGCGACGCGTTTCTGAAAAGTCTCTCGCCAGGCTTGGGAGAGTTCCGGTGATTGAATGAGTTTTCTCAGTCGCTGTGGCGGGGCCTCCTTGTCAAGCATGGCGCGCAAGAGCGACTCGATTGTGACACCTCGGTTCGGACGTCTCAGCAGCTCGATGGCGTCACCAACGGAAACTTCGCCCGGTTCAAGAACGCGCAGATAGAAGCCGGTGAAGGCCTTTTCGTTGATCCATTTGGGAAGCTCGGAGGAGTTGTTCCGCATCGCCAGAGTGCCGCAGGGTTGACGCGGCTGGCTGATCTGAACCATGGCGCTGCCGATTCGGAACACGTCGCCGAGGCAGACGTCCGATTCGAGCAGGCCTTCCGTGGTGAGGTTTTCGCCGAAAGCAGGAATCTCCAGGAGATCGTTCAGCCGCTCGCGCCAGAGGGGGTAGTGCTCGTGCGGATAGCAGCACACCGCCTTGTCCGGGCCGCCGTGATGTTTCTTGTTTGTGGCGCTGTCCCCGACAAAGCCCTGCGGTGTCAGCTCGACGGGGCCGGCTACCGGGCGGCGGTTGATCGACGTGCTCATGGACTTGTCGCCGCGTTTCATGGGTTGCGACCGGCCGATGTTCAGGGAGATGATTCGCATGTCGGACTCACGGGGCTGCTTCGTTTTCTCGTTCTGGGAGCTTTGTCGTTGCGGTTGATATAATCGCGGCCGGATGATCGGCTCGCAACCGCTTGAGATACTACGATGGATGAGCAAAAAAGTGCGACCTCCGGAGAGGTCCTGATTCGCACGGCCGAGCGCAAGGATCTGCCGGCCATTGCGGAGATATATAACCATTACGTGCTGCACTCGACCTGCACGTTTGCGACGGAGCCGGAAGACGCGGCGTATTGGAACAAGTGGTTCGAGAAGCATACCGGGCTTCATCCGGCCATCGTGGCGGAGCGCGGAAGGGAAGTAGTCGGATGGGGAACGCTGTCGACGTGGAATTCACGCTGCGCCTATCGGCAGACCGTGGAGAATTCCGTTTACGTGCGCGAGGGATGCCGGCGCGGGGGCATCGGGATCGCGCTAATGGAGGAATTGATTCGGCGGGCGCGCGAGCTGCGTCATCGGGTCATCATTGCACAAATCGCAGGGGACCAGGCGGCGAGCGAGGAACTGCACCGTCGTATGGGCTTTCGGAAGGTGGGTGTGCTTGAAGGCGTTGGATTCAAATTTGAACAATGGCTGGATGTGGCGCTCTGGCAGTTGCAGCTTTGAATCGCCGAAACGTCGAAAGTAGGGTGGGCACTGCCCACCATGGCGGCTGCGAAGGTGGGCGGTGCCCATCCTACGTTGGATCCGCCTTTGGTCTCATGAAGAATGCGCGGATGCCGGACCAGACGATGAGGGGAATGAGGATCGTGGCGGCGAGGACGAAGATGGGGCGCTTTTCCATGAGAAAACCCGCGGAGGCGTAGAGCAGGCCGGTCGGGATGCTGCCGGCGCAGAGGGCGGCGAAGAACTTCGGAAACGGCATTCGGGCGAGGCCGGCCAGGCAGGCGAGAATCTCCGGCAGCAGCGGCAAGGCGCGTGACACCGCGATGGCATATCCTCCCTGCCGCTGAAAAAACCCTTCGGCCCGCTGGAGATTGCTCCGGCCGGCGAGAAAGATGGCGGCGCGCCGGCCCAGGGCGCGGGTGGCGCCGTAGGCGATCAGGCCGGCGACGACCGAAGCAATGCCGCCGACCAGTCCCCCGATGACCGTGCCGTAGAGATAGCCCAGTGCGGTCATCACCGCCGTCGCCGGCACGGGCAGGACGAGATCGCCGATGATGAGCACGGCGCCGACCGCTCCGGCCCACGGTCCATAGGCCCGAAGCCGAGCGATGGCCGCGTCGCCGCTGAATTTGACCTCGATGGAGTCCCCGAAGATGAAGATCGGCGCGAGAAGGAGCAACGAAAGCACTAGAATAAATAGAAACAGCCGCATCGGATGCTCGCATGATTTTCGGCAGGATGTCGGCTATCTTTTTCCGGGATTCTGTGCCGTAAACCGCGTTGGATCATCACCTTATACCACATTCGCGTTACAGTCACGTTACAGGTGAACGCTTTCGCAGGCGATACACTTTGATCGTGAATCCGCCTCGTCGGCGGTGTCACCGATTCTCCGGTCTGGTTCGAGTGAATTCAATGCGCAATTTGGCTGCCCGATTCTTGCCTGTTTTGGTGGCAATCACCGTAACCTCCTCGGGGGAATCGGCGCACGCATGGCTCAGCCCCGCCGTCACTTCGCGGCCGGCGACCACGATGAAAACGGACCAGTCGCCAAAGCCGCACTTTGAAAAAACCGTTCACGAGTTCGGCAGCGTTCTCGCCGGAGAGGTGGTCCAATTTGATTTTGAATTTGTCAACAGCGGCGAGGGGACGCTGGAGATTCTGAAGATCACCCCATCATGCGGCTGCACGACGGCCGGGGAGTTCGAAAAGGTCATTCCGCCCGGCGGGAAGGGCCGAATTCCCGTGAAGGTCGATACCAAAAAATTAAGCGGGCCGGTGTCGAAGTCCGTCGACGTCGGCACGAACGCGCCCGGGGCAGAGGCGACCGTGACGCTGTCCATGAAGGGCGAAGTGCGGCCGTTGCTTTTGATCGAACCGGCCAAGCTGGAGTTCGGCGCGATGCAGTATGTATCTCTGCGCGGCAAGTCGGTCGAAAAGTCCTTTACCGTGACGGCCAAGATCGACCGGCCCTTGACGATCAGCAATCCTCGAAGCTCGAATCCCAATTTCAGCGCGACGGTGAAGCCGGTTGAAGCGGGAAAGAAATACGAAGTGACCGTGACGCTCGGCCCGAACAGCCGGCCAGGGTCAAACGGCGCCTATATTTACGTCGAGACGAATTACCCGGAATTTCCAGAGTTGCGGATTCCGGCGGCCGTGTTCGCCAATGCGCCGCTGGACGTGATGCCGTCGCAACTGGTGCTGACGTCAAACCGGAAGGCGACGGTCACGCGCGCGTTCTACGTGCGCAATAACCTGGTCGCGCCGGTGCAAGTGAGTTCGCTCCGCGCCAGCGATCCGAAGCTCAAAGTCTCGCTCGAGGAAGTCACCCGGGGCATGGCGTGGAAGATCCGGCTGGAGGCGCCGGCCGACTACACGGCGCCGGAAAAGGGAGATACGATCTCGCTGAACACGTCGCATCCCGACGTTCCCGAGCTGGTGATCGACGTGTTTGAACGAAAGCCGGATGCCAAAGCAACGGCACAAATCGGCAAAGGGAAGAAGGAATGAAACAGACACTTGGGATGGCGCTGCTGATCGTGGTGGCGGGAATCGGGGCCGGCGTCGTGGCGAACGCGACCTGGTACGACCAGCGGTGGATTCGGCAGCGGCGGCCGATTACGAACACGGCGGTGAATCCGGTCACGAAGGCATCCGATAGCAGCACCGACGGCGATTCGGCCGAAAAAGACCGAACGACATCTCAGCCGGTCGCGGGTGAGAAAGCATCGGCGGTCGCGGATCCCTGCGCCCCGCAGGCCGGCGACAAGCCCGGCACGGTGCGGATGGAGTGCGTTCTGCATCTGCTGGAGAGCGGCGGGGCGGTTTTCATCGATGCGCGCGAGGAAAAAGACTACGCGGAGAGTCATTTGCGCGGCTCGCTCTTTCTCCCGTCCAGCGCGATCTACGCGAACTATCAGAATATCGAGGCGGCCGGCGTGCAGCCCGAGGATCTGGTGGTCATCTATTGCGGCGGCGGGGACTGCGAGGCGAGCCATAATGTCGCGGACGAGCTGCGCGACAACTTCCAGTTTCAGCGCGTGTTCATTTACGAGAAGGGCTGGCAGGAGATTGAGTCGTCGGGCAAGTTCGTGGCATACATCGAGCGGGGAGGGTCCAACGGGTGACGGAAACTGTTTCATACGCCTCGCTTGAAAAGCGGCCTCTCTCCGCCTGGGACGTCATCGCTCATTTGTGCGCGATCGGCGTGGCGGGGTTCTTTCTCTACGCGGCCTATCACAAGATCGGCGTAGGGGGTGTCCGGCAGTTCGCGCTTGAGATCAAGAACTACCAGATGGCGTTTCTCGACGAACGCTATCTGAACATTCCGGCGATCATTCTGCCGTGGATCGAGGTGATGGCGGCGCTGGCGCTGATCGTTCCCGCGAGCCGGAAGGGCGGAGCGGTCGTGATTGGGGGATTGCTGGTGATCTTCATCATCGCGGTGTTTGATGCGGCGATTGTGCGCGGCCTGGATATCGGTTGCGGCTGCACTGGCAAGAGCAGCGGCAAGGCGGGCTGGACGACCATCGGTCGGAATGCCGGGCTACTGGCAGCGACGGTCGCGTCGGTTTATTTGCCGAGGCTCGGCG
>DATMEE010000250.1:0-3626 GCA_035557035.1 Phycisphaerae bacterium | reverse complement strand
TCAAAGCCTGTGACCATCCGCGCCGAATTCGAGCTGGCCAAGACGCTGATGGAGGCGCGCCAATACGATCAGTCCCGCCGCCGGCTGGATCGGTTGTCCGGCGAGCCGGTCGATCGGCTGCGCGGATCGAACCGGGTGGCTGCGTTTTACGTGCGCCTGGCCCCGTTGATTCATGCTTACACGCACGTGCGCGAGGCTCGCACGCTGGATGCGGCCGATGTTCGCCGACCGGCCCTCGAGGAAAAAGCCAGAACTGAGTTTGTATCTCTCGCCCAGAGGGGCGGAGCGTGGCAGCAGATGGTCCAGATCTATCTCGACGCCCTGGCCGGAAAAAAGCGATCGGTCGAGCAGCTCAGTGACATCGAATTGGCCTTCGCCGCGAGTCAGGCGATGACCGAGGAGAAGTACGCCGAAGCCGAAAAGGCGTGGCGCGTGTTACTCTTGCGTCCGCAGGCAACGTCCCATCATCACGAGGCGCGGTTCAATCTCGCGGTCGCCCTCTTTCAGCTCGATCGCATGCGCGAGGCCGCGGAAGAGTTTCTGGTCGAGGCGAGAAGCTCGCCGCCGCCGAGGCTCGCCCCGCGCACTTTTGAGTATGCCTATCGCTGCTGGCGGCAATTGTCGGCGGAATCCAAATCGAAGGATGATTTTCTCAAGCTGGCCGAGGCGGGGGGGCTGCTCGCGCGTGAATTGCCGACGCATCCCGAGGCGGTGGAAGCCCGCTGGGTCGCCGCCCTGGCACTCGATGAGGGCGGCGACTATGGCCGGGCGATCTCCGCCTACGGCGAAATCAGCGACGATTCTTCCCGCTATTGGCACGCGCGGCGCAACATCGCCCGATGCCGCCAGCGCCTGTACGAGACCATCGGCGCCGATGCTTCCGCCGACCGCCGATTCAATGCCGCCGACGAGGCGGCCAATGAATGGCTCAAATTGGCGGATGATCTGGCCGCCCAGGCGAAAAAAACGCCGGCGATCGACGGTATGGTGCCCGCGACCGGGAAGAAGCAATCGAAGCACGATCTTTACGACGAACATCGCGAGCGATGGATCCGCGACGCGCGGTTCGCGGCCTGCACGCTGTTCTTGTCAGAGGATTTGGGCCGTCATCAAAAAGCGCTGGACCTGCTCGAAAAGCTTCCGTCCGGACCACGGGTTTTGGGACTGCAAATTCGCTGCCTTCAGGCGTTGGGAGACATCAAGCAGGCCAACAGAATTCTTGAGGACTATCTTCGCGAAAATGCCGCCGACGAGCTGGGCTCCGTGCTGGTCAGTCTCGCCGCCGAAATGGAGGCCGAAGTCAAGCGCCTGCAGCGCGCCGGCCGTGGGCAGGACGCCCGCAGGCTGGCGACCGAAACGTTGCCAACGATTCGGCACCTGCTGGCGTGGATCGAATCGCGGCCCGAGCATGCCCGGCACGTGTCCGTGGTTCGCTTCAGCTATGCGAATATGCTGGTTCAGGCCGACCGGCTTGACGAGGCCACGCGCGAGATCGAGAGTCTCATGGACCGTCACCCCTCGAATGGAGGCTACCTTCTCGCCGCGGCCCGCTTGAAGGAAACCGTCGCCGCCGGGGCTCTCGCCTCCGATCGCGAGGACTCTCTCAATCAGGCCGAGGCCCTCTGGGAAAAACTCCTTCGCGATCCGACGCTGCTGGTCAACGCTCCGGCCGAATATTGGGAAGCGCGCTACCACTGGCTGCACCACCAGCTTCGCCGTGGCCATGCGGGCGACGTGCTCAAGGGCATCGAAACCGAGCGGGCATGGCGTCCCGATCTGGGCGGACCGCCGTGGCAGGCCAAATTGCTCGAACTTGTGGAACAGGCGCGAGCGGAGTTTGAGGCACCGCCACAATGAATCGCTGCGTACTCGCGAAGTGCCTAATTGCAGGCACAGTGGCGTGGACGGCAGCCGTCGCACGGGGGCAGTCGACCGCTCCGTCATCGATGCCGGTCGATGAATCAATCGATCACGGCATGAAGCTGCTGGCCGGCGTGCGCGACCACGTCTATTCCTTTGATGATCCCGCGTTCTATTGGTTTTGCCGATTCGTCAGGCAGGACGCAGACGACCAGCGGTATCGTCCCGGCCCCGCCGCGCCGCCCATCTCCTGGCGCTTTCTGATGGAGCGCCCGAGCGACTACCGCGGCACGCTGGTCACCGTCGAGGGTCGGCTCCTGCGCCGCGAAGCCTTCGAAGTCCCCAACCGCGAAGGCGTTGGCCGGCTGTTTCAGTGCGAGATCGGCGACGCGGCCACGCGGGCCGTTTGCACGGCGATCCTCACCGAAGATCCGGGCGACACTTCCAGCACGATCGTTCGGCTTCGGGGGTACTTCATCAAGGTCCGCGCCTTTCAAACCACCGACGGCCAACCCGGGGCGGGGCCGCTTATCGTTTCCAAGTTTCTTCAACGACCTGATGCTCACGCAGCAATCCCCCGCGAGTCCGTTGCGATCACAGCGCTGCCGGCGATGACGAAATGGATCGGCCTGGGAACCGCGGTTCTCATTGTTCTGTGGATCGTATTGCGTCGCGCCGCGCATCGTTCTGTTTCGAGACGGAATCTTCCTCTGGCGCGGCACGGGCCGGACGCGGCCGAATCGGACGCGGATTTCGACTGGCTCACGCCTTCGGGGAAAAAAGATCAAAGCGCCTGAGGATTGGCCTTTGATCTGACGCAAATCCGACTGCTCGTTTTTACATGCGTTCGCGATCCTCTAAGATGTTCGTGCTATGAAAAACCTCTACCTTGGATTGATCGCCGTCACGCTGTCCGTTGTCGCCCCCATCCGCGCGCTCGCCATGGGAAACGAGGAAGTCAGCATCGTTCCCATCGGCGACTACGCCGTCGAGCAGGGCTGGCACGACGTTTCCTACCCGCTCGCACAAGGCGTCAAGGGCCCGTTGGCGAACGCGCTGGTCATTGTCGCGGCGCAGGGTTTTGTCGAACGCGATGAGGTACCCCTCGACCCGGCGGCGCAGGAAGATCCATTCACTCCGCCGGTCGTGACGCCGCCCGTTCCCGGAACCATCAAAATCAAGCTCGGCGACCGCGAGCTGCCGGAATGGGTTCTGGAGCCGAAACGAACCGCCTACGTCATCGGCTGGGACCACCTTCGCAAAAATCCCGCGTTCAAGGCCAGCTCGCTCTCGCTAAGCATCTCGCTCGAAGGCGAATCGAAGGCGATCAAGGTTTCCATCCTCGCGGTTCCAGACGTCGGCCGGCTTGCGGGTGACGTTGGGCAGGCATTCGCCGGCCCCTTGCGCAGCTTCATTGAGTCGCTGGAATCGGGGTCAGTGCGGGAATATTTCACCGCCTTTGCCGCGGAGGTCTCCGGCGATAGTGCCGCGGCCAAGGCGGGCTATGGCAAACTCGCAACGGATTTGTCGCCGCAGGTGGCCCGCTTTGCCCGGCGCGGCCTGCGAATGATCGAGTACTTCGAGCGTCCCCACAAACTCTCCGGCAACATTGTCGAGCATTTCCGCTGGGGCCTGTATCTTCAGCTCGCAGGTCTTTTCGGCCCGGCGCTGAACGAGTTCGAGGAAGCGCGGATCGTTTCGCCGGCTCACCACGAAAGCCAGTTTCGCGGGGGCGAAACCCTGGAGCGACTCGGCGGCGACACGCT